>JAGFXI010000321.1 GCA_017861095.1 Deltaproteobacteria bacterium
CAAGGCCCGGCAGGACGGCAAGGCGATCGAGGGCCTGGAGACGGTGGACGAGCAGATCGAGTTTGTGACTCTCCTCGATAGAGGTATGGACGATGAGCTCGTCATTCAAACCGTCTGGGAATTGCAGCAATTAAGCGCCAAGCTGGCGGCGTTCGTGAACGCCTGGAAAACGGGGGACGAACGGAGCCTGGAAGAGCTTCTCCTCAACGAGCTCAAGAATCATCCCCGTCTCTACCGAGTTCTGATCGTTGAGAGAAACCAGAGATGGCTAAAGCGAATCGAGGGCTACCTCACCCAGTCGGCGCGCGTCATGGTGATCGTCGGCGCAGGGCACATGCCAGGCCCGGACGGGTTACTGGAAGCCCTCCGCAAGGGCGGCTACAAGGTCGCCAAGCTGAACATCGGGCAATGAGCGGCGATCTTGACCTCTGTGGCCTCGCTGATCCACGAGTGCTGACCCTCGTGTCACTCGTCGAAGAAGAAACCGGAAAGCCTGCGAGCCCGCCCCCACGCTCTCGTTCCATCACTCTGCGGCGGGATTTCTAGCCCGCATAATGTGGGTTAAGACTTGACCAACCTCGGTTTTCGGAGTTGCGCTCTCAGGTGGGGGAAGTTCACGATCTCCGGGTCATGAACGATCCTCGCCAGATACGCGCCGTCGTTCTCGATCGCCGCCCTGAAATGCTCGATGGGATCCGACTCGCGGACGAAAAGCGTATACCAACCCAAGAGAAAGTGCGCCTCCGCAAAGGACCTGTCCGCGCCGCGGGCAATCTCCGCGTACGCAATGGCCGTGTCGTAATCTCCCTCGGCATACTTCCATCTGGAAAAATGGCTGAAACAGTACGCGACATCCCGGCCCTCGTCGCGCCCCCGCCTCGCCTTCCCCAGAGAGAGAAGCCTCTCTCTCTCTTCCTCTCTATCGAGCATCTCGGCGCAATATACGGCACACGATAGGAACTGCCACCAACGGGACCGCCCCTTCGCTTCCACCAACTCGTCGCACGTATCCAGACCCTCATGGGACAGGGACAGGGCCTCGCCATGACGTCCCGCCTTGATCAGACCCGACACGGTCACCAGGTATGGACCGGTGTAATCGAGGAGGTACGAGGGAATGGGGAGCATCTGTTTCAGGATGGAAAGAATATGTCGAAGCGTTGGACGGCGAAGACGGTCAAAAAGCCGTTCCTTGGTTGCTCGGCTCTCACGAGGCAGATGTATGATCTTCGAGTCGCCCATGACGGGATCTCCAGACCACGAGTGACCTTCCTGTCATTAATAATCTTAGCCTTCAGATGGCTGGAAACACAAGCCCTGGACCGAGGGGAAAGGCGGCGTGCTCTAGGTCCGTGACCTGCACAAAGCGACACCTCCGGGTCAATTTCCGGCACTTCTGGGTCTCCCATTCCCTAGGGAACTACAGTAACCCATTGAAATTATGATATAACTGTTTGGTAGAGTCCGTGGCATGCCCTTTGCGTTTTGGATGCGAAGCTGGAGTCTATCGACCCATGACGGGAGAGCCTCGATGAAAATGCGGCAGGGGCTTCAAATCCTGACTCTTATTTTGATTCTGGTATGTATTGCGCCTGTTCCTGCCCAGGCCGAAGACGAATCTGGTCGTAGGACCGCAGGGTCTCCTCTACAGGGCACGGATACACCAAGAGAATTCTACGCCCGTGACGGCCTCGGCTACTGGTTCAGCGATTTCAGGTGGGTCGGATTTGACGATTGGCCCTTTGGTTTAAATGGTGAAGATCCTGGCCGCGCCTTCACGTACGCCCCGGTCGTCCTTCTGCTCCGCTATCCAAAATGGGAAATCCAGCCGTATGTCGGCATGTTTCCATACTTCACCATGTCAGGGGGCGAGATTGATTTACGTCCGGGGGAACCGGGCATCGTAGTCGGGGTGAGCTTGAGTTTTTGAGGTTCTCCTTGGCGCCCCACGGCGAGTCACATATCGTTCTCTGCCTCAGTCGACCGCAAGCGTGAGGGTTCTCTCCTCCCGATCGTTGCGTGCCCCAAAGAATCCGTTCCTGGCGCCGTAACCACGCCCCTCGCCCAAGCGCGGGAAGTATGTGGCGGATCTCGTTGCAAGATCCGGCAGAGAGATCACTCGTATCGTCTCGGTCCGCCGTCGGCCCACTTGGGGATTTGCCTGGCTCCCGTTGACCGGTCCCAAGATTTTGTGGCACCCTGGAAGAACCGAAGCCGGAGTCGGTGATGATAGGTGACCGTTCCTACGAGCCGAGTCACGGTTTGCCTGTCTCATTAGACGTAAGAGCTGTCGATTCCTTTTTCAACCAGACAACAGCGAATTGCTCCCGGCGTTCTGTCACAAGGGCAGAACATACAAGGCAAAACACGAACCGCGACAGGGGGTTCAAGAGCTGCCAAGAGGGCACCCGGTGGCGTTGCTGTCTCGAGGTGAGCAGTGCAGCTGCGGCGAAGGACACCCATGAAACCGTTATGGACGCTGATGCTTGTTACTCTGCTGATGGTGCCGTTTGGCTGCGGTGAGCAAACTCCTGCTCCGAAGACGGAGGACAAGGCGGCGAAGGTATTGAAGGATGCGGAGGCGGGGAATCCGGAGGCCCAATTTAGACTCGGCGGGATGTATCTTGCAGGCCAAGGTTTGCCCCAGGACTTTGTCAAGGCCGCAGAGTGGTACCACAGAGCTGCGGTGCAGGGACACGCGAAGGCGCAATTCATCTTCGCTGGCATGTACGCTCTAGGCTGTGGCGTGCCCAAGGACCCCGCCAAAGCTGCTGAGTGGACTCAAAAGGCTGCGGTGCAGGGACATGCGAAGGCGCAATTCAGCCTCGCCGGCATGTATGCCCGAGGCGATGGCGTGCCCAAGGACCCCGCGAAGGCTGTCGAGTGGACTCAAAAGGCTGCGGCACAGGGCGATCCGGACGCGCAATGTCAGCTCGGCCAAGCGTATGCCGCAGGCGATGGCGTTCCCAAGAACACAGCCACGGCATTTGAGTTGTTTCAGAAGGCTGCAGCCCAGGGGAATGCCCAAGCTCAGATCAACCTCGGCGAGATGTATGCCGCAGGCGACGGCGTTCCCAAGAACGCTGGGAAGGCAGTGGAATGGTACCAGAAAGCTGCGGCCCAGGGGAATGTTCGCGCGCAACTGACTCTCTCAGCTGCGTACATCGGAGGCGATGGCGTCCCAAAGGATCTGGTGCTCGCCTACGCCTGGTGTAGTCTCGCGGCGGCGCGTGTGGGCGAGGAACAAATGGAGGCCCGCAGTGCCGTGCAGTTGGTGCGAGATGGTCTTGAGCCTCAACTCACTGCTGCGGAGCGCGCCGAAGGACAGCGGCTGGCCTCTCATTGGAAATCCGGCACGGTCCTCGCCCGAGAAAGCAAAGTGGGACGCCCTTAAATAATTCAGTTGACAGCCGGTAGTTCGATGTGGTAGTCGATGGGCCATGCCAAGATCAGCTCGCCTTGATGCTCCCGGTATTCTTC
>JAGFXI010000055.1 GCA_017861095.1 Deltaproteobacteria bacterium
TGGTATTCTTGGACTCCCCTCCCCGGGGGGACTCTTATCCGACTTTCCCCAGCATGAAGGAGAGCAGGAGAACGGCCAGCACCGCGCTGGTAACCGCTATGAACACGCGATCCCTCTCGATGGCGAAGGCTATGATTGAGACGGCGACGCGCAAAATCGGCGTAAGAATGAGCATGGTCAGGCCAAGGGCTACAACCGCCTGCCCACGCCAGATGCGCACTCCCTCGATGACATCGCGCAGACTATGAGGCAGTGCGGCACCCGGACTCGTCAGGCGCGCGAGGTCGGCGCTCGAGCGAAGGTAATCGGGGTGATGGACGAACATGAGCACCAGGCCGACAAGAATCGTAGCAAGGCTCAGTGTCACACCGAGGCGCAAGATCTCACTGATGATCAGCTCAAAACGACCGACCGGCTCATCTGACGTCGTGGGTTTGGTTTTCTTTCCCCGGACGCTCATCGAAGTCCCTTCCACAGCATCTGAACCGAAATCACGAGCAGCACCACGACGAACACGAGCCGAAGCAGGCGGCTGTCGGTCCTAGGTAGAACCCGCGATCCGGCAAGAGCGCCCATGACCACGCCGGTTGCCACGGGCGCCGCGATGAATGGGTCGATGTCACCCCGCACGAAGTAAACGCCCGCACTGGCCGCTGCGGTCACACCGATCATGAAGTTACTCGTGGCGCTGGAGACCTTGATGGGGATTCGCATGCCCAGGTCCATGGCCGGCACCTTGAACACCCCTGACCCAATCCCGAGAAGGCCGCTGATCATTCCGGCAAGGTACATGAGAAAGAGTCCCAGGCGGGTACGGGTCACGCGATAGGCGACCTCTCTCCCTCGCGCCTCGTCGAAGTAACTTCCATGGAGGCGTAACCGATCCGCCCACCCGTCAGGCGGCACCGCCTCGCCTCGCCTCTGACTCCGGCGCAGCATGGCCACCCCGGAGTAGGCGAGGGCCAGCCCGAAGATGACAAAAAGCCAGCGGCTGTGAATAATCCCGGCGATAAAGGCACCCGTTATCGCTCCGGTGGTCGTCCCCAGCTCGAGCAGCATCGCCACGCGGAGGTTGGTCAGCCGCTCCTTCACGTAGGCGGCCGCCGCACCGCTGGAGGTAGCGATTACTGATACGATCGAGGCGCCGATGGCATAGCGAATGTCTATGCCGTAGAGGAGCGTGAGGGCCGGCACGACAACGACTCCGCCGCCCAGGCCGACCAGAGAGCCGAGGAAACCGGCTCCGACCGAAATGCCGAGCAAGGTCAGCGCAAATTCTAGCGGCGACATGTTCCCACCTCGTTGCTCCCTCCCATCTCAACGTAAGCCCCGCGATCGGAGCATTCCTCCCTCCTGCGGATGGCACCAGCGCCCGTTCTACCGGGCATTTTGGCGATACGAGGAAACGGAACCACTCCGAATCGAATCTTCTGGCACGCGGCCGACTCTGTTTCGGGGCCGGGCACGTAGCGTCATCACCGCCCCTTTCCCTGACGCCCCCATGCTTCTATTCTCCATTTTTATACTTTCGCTCAACTCAGTGCAAGCGTCACCTTCTGCATCTCTCCGGTGAGTTACGCTTTCATCTCTTTTCCACACTCTTGCCGCCGCCGGGGTACCTTCAAGACGGCGGGATCACTTCCGGCCCTCGGGCCGAGACCAATGCCTTGTGTATATCTCAACCACCGATTTAATACCCCATGAGAGAAAGGAGAGCAGAACAGCCACTGCGTGATGCGTTGGTATATATCTCTGACCCACTGCTGCCTATACCGCGAGGGGCAGCCCGGGATACGCCTGCTGGCATTGGAACCGAGAAGGCGGAGGGACCGCCTCGCCGAGTATGCCAGGAGAGGGCCCGTATGCGGTCTCCGCTTCTCTCGTTCGTTTTTCCGTTTTGCAGAGATCCTGGCTATGCTCCGGGAAACAAAAAAGCAAGGAAGCACGCGAAAACGTGCTTCCTTGCTCCCAGGGCGGCACCGGTCTACCTTCTCTCTCCTCGACCCAGGAGCCGAGTTTGTGATCGGTTACCCGATACCGCCTGCTGACGCCTGGTTCGTACTCCTAGCCATCGGCAACACTTACATGGGGTAAACTGACTTCACCGCGATCTCTGGTTTCTCGCCGACGTTTTTCGAGAGCTTCCCCCTGACGGCGACCTCGTCTCCAACCTCCCTCGAGAGATCTTTGCCGGTGAGGATGTACTCATGACCGCCGCTCGTGAAAAGCGACAGACCGTGGTCAGTCCTTTCCACGAGGCCCGTAATGGTACACTTCGTGGGAGGCTGTTCAGACCACCAGTCCAAGTCCCTAGGACCTCTTGCTGCAGCCGGTCCCACCGTTCCCACCACGGCGACGAACGCAAACAGTGCAGGGATCAAAACAGCTAGATGCTTTCTCATGACCATCCCTCCTTTGGCACGGCGAGTGAGGCAGCCCTCGCCAGCCGTTCCTTGTCTACACCCGAGGAAGTTCCCGGGCGATTGATACTCGAGATGCTCTTACTTTAAGCGTGGAGAGCGATGTTCCGTTATCGGGAGCGGTCTGATTTACCGGTAGGAGTGAGGAGGACTCAGCTGTCGGTGTTTGTCTGACATGGACGAGGCACAGGAGGTGAGAAGCGCCAGGTCTCCGAGGGTATGGAATACTGCTGCCTGCGCGGGCGCGAGGCATCCGGGTAGTAGAGGCGCCTCAAGTCATGGCGGGCGGTCCGTTGCCTATGGGGAAGGATGTTATCTGGGGGCGCCCGCTGAAAGCGTCATTTACTCTCGCGCCAAGGCCGAAACCGGATCAAAGACCGATGTGACACAGACGGATCACCCTACTGACTTCCGAAAACCCGGCGTGAAGGTCTGTCACGCGTGCCGGAGTCGACTGACCAAGACCTTCAGCCTTTACAAGAGGAGAACCTTCCCTATAATAGATTCAGTAAGAGCCGCTTCCCCAGAGCTTCCGCCCGTCCGTGTTGCGGGTTCATCCCGGAGGCGTTGGGGAGCAAGCCCGCCGGCTACATCATTCCGCGGAGCACATCATGACCCGACGGTTTTCTCAGCTCGGACTCTGTTTGACTCTAGGCGTCTACCTCTACCTGGCCGGGGTGATGCCGCTCCGGGCTGGCGTGACCCTTGAAGTGGGTGAACCGGAATCATCCCTCACGTTGCAGCAGGCGGTCCAGAAGGCGCTTGTCACCAGCCCGAGAGTGAGCGCGGCTCAATCCCAGGTGGAGGCCTCCGAGGCACGCCTCGCCGGGGTGCGTTCCGGCCTCTTCCCGAAGCTCGACGTTATCGAGGAGTTCAGCCGCACCAATAATCCTGTCGGAGCCTTCAGCGCCAAGCTGAACCAGGGGACCTTCACCCGCGCCGACTTCGATCCGTCCGTCCTGAACAGCCCCAACGCCCTCAACAACTTTGCCACGACCTTCTCCGTTACCCTGCCCCTCTTCGACAGCGGCCAGACCTGGATCGGCCTCGGTCAGGCCGGGTTGGACAAGAGAGCAGCGGCCATGGCGGCCACCCGCACACGGCAGGAGGTAATCGCCGAGACCGTGATCGCCTACACCGGAGTTCAGGTCGCCCAGGAGCGCCTACGGGTGGTGGAACAGGCCCTGGACACGGCGAGGGCAAATATGAAGCTGGTCCGCAGCCGCCTGGAGAGCGGGCTCGTGGTGAAGAGTGATCTCCTCCGCGCCGAGGTGCGGGTAGCTGAGCTCGAGCAGGCACAGGTGGAAGGGCAAAGCCAAGTGGAGATCGCCGCTGCGGCCCTGAACGCCGCCATGGGACTCCCGGTGGAAATGGCCTTTCGTCTGGCCACGCCGCTGGAGGTAGGTCCGGAGGTGCAGGAAACCCTCGAGATCTGGACGCGCCGGGCGCTGGAGCAGCGACCCGACCTCGAGCAGGTGAAGTCCAGGGAGAGAATAGCAGCCGACGAGGTCAGCAAGAGCAAGGCCGCGCATCTCCCCAGCCTGCACCTCTTAGGTAATTACCAGATCAACTCTGAGGATTTCAGCGATACTGCCGAGAGCTACGGAGTCGGTGCCGCGGTTCGGTTCAACCTTTTCAACGGCTATAACATTCAAGCGAAGGTGGAGGAGGCCAGATCCGGTCTCCGCCACGCGCAGGCCATGGCACGGCAGATGGAGCTCTCGGTCACCATGGAGACCAAACAGGCTTTCCTCCAGGCCCAGAGTTCCTGGCAGCGCATCCGGGTTGCCCGGGCGGCGGTGAGCCAGGCTGAGGAAGGGTTGCGTATCGTCCGCAACCGCTACGAGAACGGGCTCTACACCATCGTCAACCTCCTCGATGGTGAGGTGGCGCTTCAGCAGGCCCGCAGCAACTACGTCCGCGCTCTTCACGACTTCGCCGTGGCGAGGCTGAGGCTGCACCTCGCCGCCGGAGTGCTCGACGAGAACCTTCATTAGTGCCGATCGTCCCTTGTCAGTCGTCCGTTGAGGCTTAGGCATGGAGATATCGGTCGTGGTGCGGAAGTGTCCTGACGTTAACCCAAGGGGTGGAAAATCGTCTTCTTCGTGTATCTTGAGATCAGGCTTGCAGAACCGACAAGGGACTACTGACTGCGGGCCAGCACTTATCGCGTCTCGGACTAGAGAGGGGCAGGCGGTGCCGTAGGAGACGGGGTTTACCATGCGCTTACGATTCCCTTGCTTTCTCGCCCTCGTTTTTCTGATCGCCGCCTGCGGCGAAAAGATCGAGCCCGGAACGTCAGCCGTCTCTCGCCCCATGGTGACGGGAGTGCGCCTCGCCACGGCTCGCGTGATCAGCCGGCCGCTCGCCTACGAGGCCGTTGGCACGGTCGCCGCCAGCACTACGAGCAACCTCGCCGCGAAGGTCATGGGCACCGTTGAGCGTATTACCGTCCGAGAGGGTGACCAGGTGAAAAAGGGCGACCTCCTCCTCACCCTGGATGACCGCGAGGCAAAGGCGCGAGTGGCCGAGGCCGAGCATGCCTTCGCCGCCGCCGGGTCGGCGCGGGATGCTGCCCGTGCCGCCGCCGATCTTGCCGCCACCACCCTCACCCGCTACGACGCCCTCAAGCGCGAGGAGTCGGTGAGCGCTCAGGAGTTCGACGAGGTGGCCGCCCGGAACCGCCAGGCTCAGGCGGAGAGGGACCAGGCCGATGCCATGGCCGTTGCCGCGGCCTCGCGGGTGGACCAGGCAAGGGTGGCCCTTGATGACACCCGCATCGTCGCTCCTCACGCCGGTGTGATCACGGGAAAGCTGGTGGACGTGGGCGATCTCGCCACTCCCGGGCGGCCACTCCTCGTGCTTGAGACGGCGGGGGGCCACCGGCTGGACGTGGCCCTGCCCGAGGAGTACCTGGATCGCGTCCGCCTGCGGCAGACGGTGGAAGTGACGATTCCGGCCCTGAACCTCTCCGGCCTCCAGGGAACCATCATCACGATCGTCCCCGCCGCCGATCCGAAAACCCGCTCCTTCCTCATTAAGGTGAGCCTCCCTTCGGAGACGGGTGTGAAGTCAGGTATGTACGCCCGGGTCGCCGTTCCTCTCGGTGAGAGCAATCAGGTGCTCATCCCGCAAACTGCGGTGCTCCGACGCGGTCAGCTCACCGGTCTCTACGTGGTGGAGGGCGAGGGGACAGCCCACTTTCGGCTGATCCGACTGGGCAGGTCCTTCCAGGACCAGATCGAGGTGCTCTCCGGAATTAGTGACGGTGAACGGTACGTCGTCGAGCTCGTGCCGACGCTCGTTGACGGCGCCCGGGTGGAGGCGGCGCCATGAGGCGGGAGATTGGCCTGGCAGGAAAAATCGCTCGCTTCTTCATCGACTCCAAGCTCACTCCCCTCATCATCCTCGCATCCATTCTCATGGGAATCGGTGCCGTGGCGGGGCTTCCCCGTGAGGAAGAACCTCAGATCATCGTGCCCATGATCGACATCTTCGTGCAAATGCCGGGCGCGAACTCCAAGGAGGTGGAGGAGCGGGTCACCAGGCCCATGGAGGGGCTCATCTGGGAGATCCCGGGAGTGGAGTACGTCTACTCCACCTCGAGCCCGGGCACATCCATGGTCGTGGTGCGCTTCAAGGTGGGCGAGAACGAGGAGCAGGCTATTGTCCGCCTCCAGTCCAAACTCCTCGCTAACTACGACCACATCCCCTGCTGCGGCGTGAGCCAGCCCTTGGTAAAGCCCCGCTACATTGACGACGTGCCGATCCTTGCCCTGACCTTCTGGAGCGACGAGGCGGACCACTTCACCCTGCGCCGGGTCGTGGCCGAGGTGGAGGCGGTCGCGAAGCGGGTGGAGGACGTCTCCCTCACGAGCATCATCGGTGGCGATCGTCGCCAGCTCGAAGTGCGGCTCAATGCCGCACAAGTGGCCGCCTTTCATCTGGATCCTGCCGCGGTCGCCGAAATGCTGAAAGGCGCCAACCAGCAGGCAGACCTCGGAAGTTACCCCTCGCCCGACGGGCAGATCCGGCTTCATACCACCGGCTTCCTCGGCGATGCCGCCGAGGTGGGGCGCGTAGTGGTGGGGGCGCATCAGGGCCGCCCCGTCTACCTCCGCGATGTGGCAACCATCGTGGACGGCCCCGCCGAGCCGGACCAGTATGTCTTCCTGGGGGCAGGGCCGTCGGCCACGGAGAAGCGGATCACCTCGCCCCGGGCCCGAGATAGCGTCGTGCCGGCCGTGACACTCACCGTGGCCAAGCGCAAGGGTACCAACGCTATCGCCGTGGCCGATCGGGTGTTGAGACGGGTCGAGGAGAGCCAGGGGCTCATAGTCCCCGATACCATTCACGTGACCGTGACCCGCAACTACGGGGAGACTGCCGAAGAGAAGTCCAATGAGCTCCTCTTCCACATGGCTATCGCCATCTTCTCGGTCACGCTGCTCATAGGGTTCACCCTGGGGCGTCGGGAGGCCGGGGTCGTGGCCGTCGCCATTCCGGTGACTCTCGCCCTCACCCTCGCCGTCTTCTACCTCCACGGCTACACCCTTAATCGAATCACACTCTTTGCTCTCATTTTCTCCATCGGCATCCTGGTGGACGACGCAATCGTGGTGGTGGAGAACATCGTTCGCCACTTCCGCCTCCCGGAAAACCGGGGCCGCTACTTCTTCGAGGTCGCCATCGAAGCCGTGGACGAGGTGGGAAACCCAACCATCCTCGCGACACTCACCGTTATCGCCGCCATCCTGCCCATGGCCTTCGTGAGAGGGCTCATGGGCCCCTACATGCGACCCATCCCGGTGGGAGCCTCGGCGGCCATGATTTTCTCGCTCCTCGTTGCCTTCATCGTCACGCCCTGGGCCTCCATGCACCTTCTCAAGGGAAGGAAGCTGAGCAGCGCTCATGAGCATCGGGAGGATTGGAGCACTCGGCTCTACCGCCAGATCATGACTCCCCTTATCGAGGTGCCTTTCTGGCGCTGGTTCTTCCTGATCGGCGTGGTGGTCCTGCTCCTTACCTCGTGTTCTCTGGTCGCGCTCGGCTGGGTGCGGGTAAAGATGCTCCCCTTCGACAATAAGAGCGAGTTTCAGGTGATTATCGACATGCCCGATAGCGCCACCCTGGAGGAGACCGCCGCCGCGGCCCGGGAGATGGGAGACTATTTCAAAACAGTAAACGAGGTTACCGATTACGAGCTCTACGTGGGTGCCGCCGCACCCTTTAACTTCAACGGGCTCGTGCGGCACTACTACCTCCGCCGGGGGCCGAAGGTTGCCGATATCCAGGTGAACCTTGCCCCAAAAGGCGAGCGGCAGGCTCAGAGCCACGACATCGCCAAGCGCGTGCGACCCGAGCTCAAGCGCATTGCGGATCGCTACCGGGCCCGGGTGAAAGTGGCCGAGGTGCCGCCGGGGCCGCCGGTTCTTGCCACGCTGGTGGCCGAGATTTACGGACCCGACTACCAGCGGCAGCGGGACATCGCCCTCGAAGTCCTGAAGATCTTCGACGAAACCCGGGGGGTGGTGGACGCCGACTGGTACATGGAGAGAGAACAGGTCCGCTACAACCTGGCCGTCGACAAGGAAAAGGCGGCCCTGAGCGGAGTGAGTACAGCCCAGGCCACCCGCAACCTCCAACTCGCCGTGGATGGGGTGGAGGTCGGTCTCCTGCATCAGCCTCTGGAGCGCGAGGACGTCCCCATCGTGGTCCGCATGCCCCTCGCGGAGCGCGCAGGAGTGGAGCGAGTTACCGCCGTCAAGGTCGCTTCAGCCGGCGGCCAGCTGGTGAGCCTCTCGGATCTTGTCACCATGGAGCAGACCCGTATCGACCGGAGCATCTACCACAAGAACCTCATGCCGTTGGTTTACGTGATCGGGGATGTGGCCGGGGCGAAAGAGAGCCCGGTGTATGCCATCCTCGAGATGCGCAAAAAGATCGAGGCTATCCCGCTTCCCGAGGGGTATCACATTGCCCAGTACTACGCCCACATCCCATCGAGCGGCGAGAGATTCGCCCTTAAGTGGAACGGCGAATGGCAGATCACCTACGAGGTCTTCCGCGACCTGGGGCTCGCCTTCGCCGTGGTACTCGTCCTCATATTCATCCTGGTAGTCGGCTGGTTCCAGTCCCTGAGCACTCCCCTCGTCATCATGGCCGCCATCCCCTTCTCCCTGGTGGGAATCCTTCCGGCCCACGGCATCCTGGGCGCCTTTTTCACCGCGACATCAATGATCGGGTTCATCGCCGGAGCAGGCATCGTGGTCAGGAACTCTATCATCCTCGTTGACTTCATCGAGCTGAGGGTCGGCCAGGGGATGGCCCTGGATGAGGCAGTCATCGATGCGGGTGCCGTCCGCTTCCGGCCCATGGTGCTCACTGCGGCCGCGGTGGTTGTGGGCGCCTCCGTTATCCTCTTCGACCCAATCTTCCAGGGGCTCGCCATCTCCCTCATGGCCGGAGAGGTGGCGTCCCTCTTCCTTTCCCGGATGACGGTTCCCGTCCTCTACTACCTGGACAAGCGCTGGGAGTTCGCCCACCGACGGAAATCTGCGGGCACTTCCACGAGCTCTCCCGGAGAAATCGGGGCGAGCTGACCGGAAGGCACGGCATATGACGATGCGGTATCCTTTCAACGGATGCGTCGGTTGGCCCTGTCCCGCCTCCCCTCCGTGGTGCTTGTGAACCTTTGTTGGCACCTGTATCCTAGCTGAGTGCGGCAGGTAAACCGCGACGGGAAACACACCCAGCTTGGAGCCGATCATGGC
>JAGFXI010000056.1 GCA_017861095.1 Deltaproteobacteria bacterium
ATACGAATCATTGATGGCAGTACGATTCAAGAGCCCGGCAGTACGGGCTCGACGTGGAGGATTCACTACTCGATTCGTCTTCCTTCTTTGCAGTGCGATGAGGTTCATGTGACCAGCCCCGAGGTGGGAGAATCATTCAAAAGGTTTACCGTGCACCCTGGAGACTTATTTGTGGGAGATCGGGGTTTTGCCCACCGTGGTGGCATTGCCCACGTAAGCGAAGGTGGCGGCGACGTTCTGGTCCGTATCAACCTGAGCAATGTGCCCCTTGTGAACGGTGACGGGAGTGCCTTTCCGCTTCTTGAGCGCCTGAGGACCCTGACGGGGACGAGACTGGGTGACTGGGATGTGTGGGTGCCGTATGAGCACGAGGCAGTAGTACCCGGTAGGGTTTGCGCCGTCAAGAAGAGTAAAGAGGCCGCCGAAAGGGCTCGTCGGAAAACACTCAGAGAGAACAGCAGAAAGGGACGCCAGGTAAAAGCCGAGACTATCGAGGCAGCGGGGTACATTTTTGTCTTTACCACCCTTGATCGCAGGTTCAGCCCAACGACGATCCTGGAGATGTATCGAGGGCGCTGGCAAATAGAGCTGGTCTTTAAGCGTCTCAAGTCAATCATCGCCCTGGGTCATTTGAAGAAGACAGATCCCGATGCAGCGAGGGCCTGGTTGCACGGGAAAATCTTTACGGCCTTTCTGGTTGAGGCGCTTGTTGCCGCAGGGGAGAGATTTTTCCCCTGGGGATACCCGCTTTGCCCAAACGTCCCGAAGATCCCGATGTCTCTGGAGGGAGACTTCCTTCATGCTTCATCTTCTTCAGGGTACGATAAATCCTAGGCTCCAGCTCTCTCAGTGTCTCAAGAACTGGTGCCAGATATCCATGGACTTGCGTGAACCGCCACGGACACGCTCACTGCAAACAGAACACTTGGACGCAAGCTTACTTTCTCCTTAAGTTAGCGCTTATGCCCGCAAAGGGGGAGAGGGAGCTGCGAAGCGCAGTTGTCGGACAGCCTGCGACGCGGGATTTTTCTCCCGATGGCCTAAATGAAAAACATTGGGGCTATATGGTCTGGGCTGCTGTCGGCGAGGGAGGCACGGCGTTGTCGGCATTCTCTTCGGTGATGCACACTTGGTTGCCGCCGTTGTGTTTGGACCGGTACAGGGAGATGTCGGCAGTCCGGAGCAGGCGTTGGACATTTTCTTCGATGGTTTCCGCTGGCCCCCGGAGTCTGGCCATGCCGATACTGATAGTGGTGGGCGAGAGGTGGCAGTCGCCATAGCGGCTTCGCAGCCGTTCCGCCACCAGCAGGGCCTGTTGCCTGTTGGCGTGAGGAATGATAACGGCGAACTCGTCGCCGCCGTAGCGGTAGCCGGAGTCGACGTTCTTCCGAATGTGGAGGCTGATGATCTTGGCGAGCTCTTTGAGCGCCTCGTCGCCCCACTGGTGACCGTGTTGGTCGTTGTATTCCTTGAATCTGTCGATATCAATGATGAGCAGATAGAGGCCGTAGTTCTGCCTCGAGGCACGAACGGCCTCGCTCCGCAGGCTCTCGTCGAAGTGACGACGATTGTACAGCCCGGTGAGCCCGTCGCGCACCGAGAGCCTTTTCAGCTGTTCCCGCAAGGTCCGTTCGCGGATGATGCGGTTGATCTTGGCCTCCAATTCATTGACATTAAAGGGTTTCGAGATGAAATCGCTTGCCCCTGCCTCGATGACGTCGGTGTACCTGTACTTGTTGTGGTAGCCGGTGAAGGCGATCACGTCCACGTCTCGGCATTCCCCGTGGATGCGCCTGATCAATTCCATACCGTCCATGCGAGGCATGTTGATATCGGTGATGACTATATCGAAGGTGTTCTCGCTTAGCCGCGCCAATGCCTCGACGCCGTCCGCGGCGGTGACGCTCGTGAAACCCATGCGGCTGATCACCTCGTGAAGCAGCTCACGCAGATCCCGGTCGTCGTCAACGCTCAGAATGGAGCACTGTGTCGGCATGTCGTGTTCCATGGGCACCTCGGGTCACAGTGAAGGCGGAGTATAGCACTTTTCGTTCCAGGTTTCAAAGACGTTTGAGAGTGCGTGGAACAGCTTTGTCATACCGCTCGGACTAAGGAAATCGCCTCAATCCTGCAGCCGATAGGAAGCGATTCCGCTTATCTTTGCCCTGCCGGTTGACCCACCCCACAGAATTCTGCTAAGAACACGTAGTAGCGACTAAGGGGGCCGGTTCCGAACTGATATCGGGTGGACTGATGGCAAAGATCAGCGTGATCTACAAGCGAGACAAGTCGCTCGCAGCTGAGCTCGGCCTCGAAATGAAGCACTGGCTGGAGCAGCGCGGTGTGGAGGTGTACCTCCGGGAGAATGTGGCCCGGCACCTGCCGGGAGACAACGTGGAAGATCTGCCTCTCCAGATACCGCCCGAGAGCATGGCGGTGGTGGTTCTCGGTGGTGACGGCACCTTTTTGAGCGTTGCCCGACTTGTCGGGAACCTTCCCGTTCCCCTGCTCGGTATCAACATTGGCGGTATGGGGTTCCTCACCGAGGTGAACCTCAGGGATCGCTACGTGCTCCTCGAGGAGATCCTGGCGCGGCGGTACGAGGTAGAGGACCGCATGCGCCTTCGCGCCACCATCGAGCGGGGCGGGGAAACCGTTGCCGACATCACCGTGCTGAATGACGTGGTCATCAACAAGGCGGCCCTCGCCCGTATCGTCGATCTGGAGGTCTCCATAGACGGCCGCTACTTCACCACCTACCGGGCCGACGGCCTTATCGTCTCAACGCCTACCGGATCGACCGCCTACAACCTTGCCGCCGGCGGTCCCATCGTCTACCCCACGGCGCGAGCCATCATCCTCACCCCTATCTGCTCCTTCTCGCTCAGCAACCGTCCTCTCGTGCTGTCCGGAACCTCCCGAGTGGAGGTGGAGGTGATCACCAGGGAGACCGAGGCCACCCTGACCGGAGACGGGCAGGTGGGCGAGCAGCTCCGGCCCGGCGACCGGGTAATGGTGGAGCCGGCGCCTCACCCCCAGAGGTTAATCAAGACCCGTCAAGAGGACTACTTCAGTACCCTCAGAAACAAGCTCAAGTACGGGGAAGTTTAGCCCGCATTATGCGGGCCTAGATGCCCGGGTTTCGAACCGGCGAGAATTTGCAGGACTCGGGAAGATGGCCGAGATCGCTCCGCTTAGGGGATACCGTTACAACCAGGAAGTCGTTCCTGACCTCGCCGCCGTAGTGACGCCTCCCTACGACGTCATCTCGCCGGCGGCACAGGAGATGTATCATCGCCGGCACCCCTACAACATGATCCGACTCATCCTGGCGAACAAGGAGCGGGGAGATACCGAGGACCACGACTGGTTCACCCGGGCTGCTGAGGAGCTCAGGGCATGGCGTGAACAGGGGATTCTCCTCCGCGATCCCCAACCGGCCCTCTACGACTACGAGATTGACTATGCTGAACCTCCCGGTCTCACCAAGACGCGGCACGGGTTTATTTGTCTCGTCCGTCTCGAGGAGTTTTCCCACGGATCGATCCGGCCCCACGAACGCACCTTCGCAGCGACCAAGTCTGAACGGCTGAAGCTCATGTGCGCCTCCAACGCCAACGTCAGCCAGATCTTTGCCCTCTACTCCGACCCCGCCGAGGTCGTCCGGGGAAGGCTTAGGGTTGGGCGGGAGGAGAGGCCTGTCGCGGCGTTCAGCGACGAGGCGGGAACCAGGCACCGCCTGTGGCGGGTGACGGCTTCGGAGGTGATCAAGGCGGTGGCGGCGCTCATCAAGGAAAAGCCTCTTTTCCTTGCCGACGGCCATCACCGGTACGAGACCGCCCTGGCCTATCGGGATCTCATGCGAGCCAGGTATCCCAACAGGGGAGAGGAGGCGTCCTTCAACTATGTCCTGATGTACCTTTCCAGCATTAACCAGGGCGGGCTCACCATTCTCCCCACCCATCGGCTTTTCGGACGTCTGCCCGAGTTCCGCCTGAACTCATTTCTTGAGGCTGCCGGCCGCTACTTCGAGGTGGAGCCCTTCGCCTTCGACAGTGCCAGCCGGGAGCGTGTGCTGGAATCGTTTCTCACGGCGCTTCGGGGCGCCGGTTCACGCCACTTCCTGGGCCTCTACACCGCCGAGGCAGGAGCCTTCGTGCTCCTCAAGCTCCGGGCCGATGCCGATTCTCGGTCCTGGCGCGACC
Organism: Deltaproteobacteria bacterium; assembly: GCA_017861095.1. Taxonomy (GTDB): domain Bacteria; phylum Desulfobacterota; class Syntrophobacteria; order BM002; family BM002; genus JAGFXI01. Next base: position 4,206 of record JAGFXI010000056.1, read on the forward strand.
ATCTGCCGCGGCCCCTCCATCATCTGGATGTAGTGGTCTTGACCGAACTTGTCCTCAAGGGGCTCCTCGGAGTGGACGAGAAGACCCTAGGTGATGAGCGGCAAATTCACTACTCCCATGACGGCCGCGAGGCGGTGAGGCTTGTGGACATCGGCGCTTGCCAGGTGGCCTTTCTCATCAACCCGACACGAGTGGAGCAGGTGCAGGAGGTGGCCAGCGCCGGTCTCATCATGCCCCACAAGTCCACTTACTTCTATCCCAAGGTGATCGACGGCTCGGTGTTACATCTGCTGGACCCCCATGAAGACGTCTCCTTTTGAAATTTTTCCCCCCGCAGGGGACGAGACCTTGGACACTCTGTTCCAGGGTCGCCTTAAGATCCTTCAGCCGCGAAAAGGATATCGATTCTCCCTGGACTCTGTGCTCCTCGCCGGCCTCACCCAAGCTCGCCGTCGAGACCGGGTGGTGGATCTCGGCACCGGCTGCGGGGTTGTTCCCCTCCTCCTTGCCTTTCGCGGTGCGGCGGGCCATCTCACCGGGGTGGAGATTCATCCCCCCCTGGCGGCGCTGGCACGGCGAAATGTAATGCTGAACGGATTTTCACGGTTGGTCGAGATTCTGGAGGCGGATCTCAGACTGATCCAGCGGGACCAGATTCCCGGGCCGGTAAGCCTGGTGGTAAGTAACCCGCCGTACCGGGAAATCGCGAGTGGGCGTCTAAATCCGAATAGAGAAAAGGCGTTCGCCCGACACGAACTGCTGGCTGATCTGGGAGCGGTGGTGAAGGCTGCGGCGAGGCTTCTTCCAACGAAAGGCAGGCTGGCTCTTATCTATCCGGCGCGTCGTCTGTCCCGGCTCTTCAGAGAGGTGACCGAGGCCGGGTTTACGCCGAAATGCCTCACCCTCATCCACGGCAGCCTGGACTCACCTGCCAAACTGGTCCACCTGGAGGCGATCAGGGGAGGCGGGGAGGAACTCCGGATCAACAAACCTTTTGCTGTCTACGGCGCCGACCGGAGATACACAGCGGAGATGGCAGCCATGTACGATTCTCCGAATTCCTAGCCCGCATTATGCACGAACCACCTGCTACGATCGCAGATATGACCGTCCTCGTCTCCGAGCTGGAGACTCTATGAGGAGGAACCCTGTGGGAACCGCTTCTTCCTCGACAGGCTTCCCGCGACACGCTCGGGAGAAGCGGGACCCTGAGCTTCGCCGAAGGGCAGCCGCGATGAGGGAGCAGGGGCAGGGAGGTCTGCTCTGCAAAGGCGTCACGCCGAGGTGTGATCGCATCATAGTGGAGAGCGAGGCCCAGCCTTTGGGCGGGGTTCTGGTGGAAAGCCCGGGGGCCTTTATGTCGGCGAAGGAAGGTAGTGGCTCCGCATGCGCTTTGCGCCGCAGACCACTCTGCCTCCGGCGCCAGTCGGGTTTGTGTGCGAGCGGCTTCCAGCCGCGATGAGGGAGCAGGGGCAGAGCCCGGCGAGACAAGGCAGCCTTAGCCTTTCGTCGGTGGAGTTCTCCGGGAAGATCCCGGACTAGATGAGCAGTCCACACTACCCAGTCGGAAGTGGATCTCCTTGATCGGGGAGGAGGGGATCTCTCGGTTCAGTTTTTCCTGCAACTCCGCAGTCAGAAAGCGGAGATGACTCAACCAGATAGAGTTCTGCACCGCAATCACGAGTACCCCGTCCTTGAAGGATTCCGGTTGCGCATGCTTGGCGATCCGGGAGCCGACGATCTCCCGCCAGCGAGAAAGTGTCTTGAGCTCTTTGATATGCCTGCCCCAGTGGCTCTCATCCAGGAGCTTGGTGAGAATGGCGCCGATGGGTTCAGGACGGTTGCTGCGGGAGGATCTGTCCGATGACATGTTTGCTCCCGTGGTTCAAGCCGGGCCATAGGTGCCGGGCTTTCGTTAAGGGAGGTATAGGGCGCTGCCGATCTTCAGTGTAGGCGGCGCTCAGATCTCCTCGGAGTCAAGTATTTCCTGAAAGTCCTCCTCGCTGTAGTCCTCTAGGCGGTCCCAGCGTTCCCGTTCACCCTCGTCCACAAGCCGTTGGTAGCCGTCCCGCTCGTAAGGCTCAGAGAGTTCTGCAATCCAGAACTTGCTGCCAAGATGCATCTCTTCGAGGTACTCCATGACAACCTCTTCCGCTTCCTCAGCATCATCGGCCTGCACCACGAAGGGAACGGTCACGTGCTCCACATCGCCGACCCGGTAGCCAAGAGTTATTTCGAACATATAGAGACCCTCGTCAAGGTCGAAAGCCATGGGGGCTACTCCTTTCCGACGGAGGGCTCCGGTCTCCCTGAGCCTGGTCGATTTATTATCCCGGCTGACGTTTCCAGACCTTCCCCAAGAGGTAGGGACTCCGCCTCTCGCCAGGGACGACGCTCCACCCGGCGCCCCTTCCGCCAGTCGGACCTACTATAATATAGCTCCGCACCCCGTCAAGGGAAAATCGCTACCTCGCATTATGGACCGGACGTCGTGATCGCTCGTCCGCCTTTTCGTTTGCGCTACCCCGAGAATCATGTTAAATTTCCAACGTGACCTTCTACGACCTCATCCCGTAAGAGGGCAGAGGCCCCGCAGAATGGCGGAACATGGGAGGTTTCTCACCCGCGGTGCTTTTTGTTTCGAAACCGAAGATCAGACCGCCCTTCCCTCGGTCTTTCCTGACGGCCTTACTAGCATTACACCATTCCGGGGACCCGTCCTTCTACACCCTTTGTCCTTCCTGGCGCAGTGCGCCAGCGGTAATGGGGAGTTCTGCAAAAGCTCGTCCGTCGGTTGATCGAGACCCTGGTCAATCGTCACGCTCTTTTTTGGCGGAGGAATGGGCGTACCGCCGGACCGCGTCCGGAGGACGGATCTTCCGTGGGGACGGAATGGCGCGGAGAAGGGGAAAGGGTCGGAGAGAGGTGATGTCTGGAGACACGGGGAGGACCTATGGCGTCTGAGACCGGGTTCCAGGGCGGTTAGTCGACGCCAAGAACCTGGCCGAAGGAGGTGATCCGGCGTGGCAAGAGACTATCGACCCAATGTCAGGGAGAGCAATGTGATCTCTCGCCTCGACTCGGCAAAGGAGGCCGCCAGAACCGGGGCGCTTAACAAGCTCTATGAGGTGCAGGAAGAGTTGGCGGCCCGTATCGCCATGAAGCTCCTTGAAGAGCAGCTCATCGAGACCAAGAACAAGAAGGAACTCGAGCGCCAGATCCTGGGCTGCCTCAAGATCTTGCTTGCGGCCGACGAGTTCACGGTCCAATACAGGATCGCTCCCATGCGAACGCTGGTGGCAAGGCCTAACTTCATCAGTCTGTATGTCACCGCCTTTGTCGTGGAGGACCTGATAAAGCATCGGAGCATCGTGGATGTCTACGGGACCAACGAGCAGATCTATAGCTGCGTGAACCAACAGGTGACCAAGCTGATCCCCATGCTCGCGTAAGTCTCTCCGGCTGATTCCCGTTCACTCGGGAGACTCCGCTCCTGCCGGTCCTCTTTCTCGTGCGGACAGCGCTCGCTCCATGGGAAGAGAGGGCAGTCTCCCCCCCGGAAGCAGCCCTGGTGCGCACCTCACCTCAAAAAAAAGAGGCAATCACCAGGGTGATCACCTCATCGATCGTTTAGGGCTGGTGGAGCTGCGCGGGATCGAACCGCCGACCTCTTGAATGCCATCCGGCTCAGAGAGGGTCGGACAATGTGCCGAGATCATTTAAGTTGTTGATTTGACTGAGAGCGGAGGTAGACGGGGTAGAAAGCAGAGAGGCAGAAAAATCAGAAAATGTCACAATCTGTCACATCGAGGGGTTAGGTCAATTGGCCTAGCCCCTTCGTGGTTCTGCAGTATTGATCTCGCCGAGGAGGCGGGATCGCGGGAGAGGGCTTCAAGAGTCTCGTCGCTGGAGGTTCCACTTTGGTATTCGCCGTTGCAGTGAGATCCGTGCATGACTCAATGCGTGTTGGCTATGGCAGGGTGATCGATCCGGTCCTCGGGTTCCTTTCGGGGAGCTCTACCGACGACGAGACCGACCCGCAATCTTTCCCTACATGCCTCGCTGAAAGCGTTCCGCTTCTCTGAGAACAGTGGCCACTTCTCCCCAGCAGGAGCCCCCCCCTTTTCCTCGCTAGCGGAAGCGCATAGGAGTCGAACCTACCTGGGACGTGCCACCTGCCGCATACCGGATGTGAAGTCCAAATCGGGCATTTGCGGGGAAGTCAGCATTGACGGACATCTCAATGGATCCGCTGCCTTTTCCGTGCCTACGGAATGTTGGGAGATGTTGTCGGATTTACGGGTTTGGTGATGAAATGGGCACAGTCTTGGGCACAGCGGGAGGCCTCGCCCCAGTACGCCTGTGACGACAGCGACAGAGGGCGCCCAGACCTCCTCGGAGCACTTCCACCCGCAGTGATGTGGCTAGGCTGTCCTGCCACGGCAGATAGGGAGCCCGTCCGAAAGTGGGCAGGGTCTCACCCAACGGCGGGACGCTACATATTGGGGGTGGCCCGTTCCTGACAAGATTCGAGAAATGATGTTAGCTAAACTGGCCTACCGGAGCAGTGGGGCTTTACCTTCTAACGATCTCGGCGTAATTGTTCTGCCCCTTTTGTCATGGGGACGCCTTACTTCCAGCACTCCACGATCACAGTCCACTTGCGAGCTTCCTCAGCCAGATCGGCCGTGCTTTTTTCTCTACCGAAAAAGCTCGAGCCCGTCTTGTAGGGTACCTTGTGGGCATCCAAGAAAGACCCCAATGTCTGGGCGTTGACGGCGAAATTGACGTTTTGTGGGAGCGATCCCGCAGCCCTTGCGGTCTGCAAATCCGACAACTTCATGGAAACGATGCCGACAACATGACCCTTCTTGTTGATCACAGGGCTGCCGCTGGAGCCGGGTTGTATCGGCGCAGTTATTTGTATCTGGTTGGTGTTGTTTCCCAGTC
>JAGFXI010000322.1 GCA_017861095.1 Deltaproteobacteria bacterium
CTCGCCGAGTTCCGCGAGGGGGTCGAGGGGCTAGTGGCGGCCCTCGCCGCCCAGAGGGCAACTAAACGAGACGTGGACGAGCTGGGCGGGCTGCTCGCCGAGGCCCGCGACTATCTCACCCACGGGATTTCGCACTGGGACAACTTCATTCGCGTCGATGAGCAGGTTCACCTCGCCCTCAGCCGCATCACCGGGAATCCCCTCTTCGCCTCGGTGTTGAAGACCGTTCACGACAACATCCATCGGTACTACGAGAGCTTTCTCCCCGGAGACGAGGCGGTCATGGGGGAGAACTACCAGGACCTGTGCGACATCGTTGAAGCGGTGGCGCGGGGCCAGGGGGCTCAGGCGGCCAAACTGGCGCAGAGTCACGTGCGGCGGTTCAACCGCCGCATGAAGGAGAAAGAGCAACGCAACTCCCAGGAGGGTACCCGCCATGGAGAAGACGGATCTTGACGCAAGAATCAAGGCGCGGGGCAAGGATTTCTTTGCCAGCATCAGTGGCGAGGCACCGTCGATCTTCAACAAGGGCTGGTGGACCGGGAAGGTCATGGACTGGGCGATGCGAAACGAGCAGTTCAAGGTGCAGCTCTTCCGGTTCGTCGACGTCCTGCCCTATCTCTCCACGGGAGAGTCCCTGGGCAGACACATCGAGGAATACTTCGCCGCTCAGGACCAGGATATACCCGGGGTGCTCAAGTGGGGCGCCAAAGGCGCGGGTCTCGGCGGCGGACTTACCGCCAAGGTGTTCGCCAGAACCATCCGTGCCAATATCGAGGGGATGGCGAAACAATTCATTATCGGGGAGAACGCCAAGGAGGCGCTAAGGACCTTGAACAGGCTTCGGAGGGACAGCTTTGCCTTCACGGTGGACATCCTCGGCGAGGCGACGGTCAGCGAGGGCGAGGCTGAACAATACCGGCAGGCCTACTTGGAACTCTTAGGGGAACTGGATCGCGAGCAAAGAAACTGGAAGAGCCTGGGACGGAACGACGCTGGCCCCGACTGGGGGCACGCCCCGAGGATGAATATTTCCATCAAGCCGTCCGCCCTATACTCCCAGGCCAAACCCAGCGACTTCGAGGGGTCCGTGCGGGGGATCCTCGGCCGCCTCGAGCCCGTCGTCCAGCAGGCTAAGAGCATGGGTGCCTTCGTCTGCATCGATATGGAGCAGTTCCGATACAAGGAGATGACCCTTGAGCTCTACCGCCGGCTCCGGTCGAACTTCAGGGACTACCCTCATCTCGGCGTGGTGCTTCAGGCCTACCTCCGGCAGACTGACCGGGACCTGGAGGAGCTCCTTGGATGGGCGAAGCGTGAGTCCCTCCCGATCTCGATCCGCCTCGTGAAGGGAGCCTACTGGGATTACGAGACCGTCATCGCCAAGCAGAACGGCTGGGATATTCCGGTCTACACGGTCAAGGCGGAGAGCGATGCCGCCTTCGAGCGCCTGGCGGCGAAGATCCTGGAGAACCATGAGATCTGTCACCTCGCCTGCGGCTCCCACAATATCCGGAGCATCTCGGCGGTGATGGAGTTGGCGCGGGCGCTGCGGGTGCCCGAGGAATGCTACGAATTCCAGGTTCTCTATGGCATGGCGGAGCCGGTGCGAAAGGGACTCCTCAAGGTGGCAAGAAGGGTGCGACTTTACTGTCCCTACGGCGAGCTGCTCCCGGGGATGGCCTACCTGGTCCGCCGCCTCCTCGAGAACACCGCCAACGAATCCTTCCTCCGCCAGAGTTTCGCCGAGGGAGCCGAGGTGGATCGGCTCCTCGCAAACCCCATCGACCGACTGAGCGGAAAGGGAGACCAGCCACAGCCCTCGACCGGCGAGGGGAAGACGCTGCACTTTATCAACGAGCCTGCAGCGGACTTCACCCGGTCCGAGGTGAGAGCCGCCTTTTCCGCAGCCCTGGACGAGGTGCGGGCCAAGCTGGGACGAACCTATCCCCTTCTCATCGGTGGAAGGGAAGTGAGAACGAGCGACACTCTCGCCTCGGTGAACCCGGCCCGGCCCGCACAGGTTATCGGCCTTGTGTGTCAAGCCGGGCGAGAGGAGATCGATCAAGCCGTCGCCGTGGCCAGGACCGCCCTTCCCTCGTGGCGAGACACTTCACCCCACGATCGTGCCGCCTACCTGTTTCGCGCTGCGGATCTCGCCCGGAAGCGCATCTGCAACCTGGCAGCCTGGCAGATTGTCGAGGTGGGAAAGCAATGGGATCAGGCCCACGCCGACGTGACCGAGGCTATTGATTTCCTCGAGTACTACGGCCGCGAAATGCTCCGCCTGGCGGGACCACATCGGATGGGGCGAGCCCCCGGTGAGGTGAATCAGTATTTCTACCAGCCCAAGGGGCTCGCCGCAGTGATCGCCCCGTGGAATTTCCCCCTTGCCATCAGCTGCGGGATGTGCTCGGCTGCCGTTGTCACCGGCAACTGCGTGCTCTACAAGCCGGCAGGGGTCTCGGCGGTGGTGGGCTACACCCTAGCCGAGCTCTTCCGCGATGCCGGCCTGCCGAGGGGCGTCTTCAACTACGTTCCCGGTCGGGGCGACCTAATCGGCGACTATCTCGTCGAGCATCCGGAGATCAGCCTGATCGCCTTCACCGGTTCCATGGAGGTTGGGCTTCGGATTGTGGAAAAGGCCGCCAAGGTTCATCCCGGCCAGGTGAATATCAAGAAGGTGATCGCAGAGCTGGGCGGCAAGAACGCCATCATCGTCGACGACGACGCAGATCTCGACGAGGCCGTTCTCCAGGTGCTCTCTTCGGCCTTTGCCTACCAGGGGCAAAAGTGCTCAGCCTGTTCCCGGGTGATCGTCGTCCAGCCGATCTATGACAAGTTTGTGCGCCGGTTGGTGGAGGCAGCAGGCTCTCTGAAAATCGGTCCGGCCGAGGATCCGGCTACGTTCCTTGGGCCCGTGATAGACGAAAACGCCCAGAGAAGAGTCCGCGAATACATCGATATCGCCAAACGGGAAGGCAGAGTCCTCGTCCACCGGGATGGCCCCGGGGACGGATTCTACGCGCCGCTCGCCATCGTTGCCGACATCCGGCCCGAGCACCGGCTGGCGCAGGAGGAGATCTTCGGGCCCGTGCTCGCAGTGATGAAGGCGAAGGACTTCGACGAGGCCATGGCCTGGGCCAACTCAACGAGATATGCCCTCACCGGAAGCGTCTTCAGCAGGAGCCCGCGGCACCTGGAGCGGGCCCGCCAGCAGTTCAGGGTGGGGAACCTCTACCTGAACCGGGGTTGTACCGGAGCCATCGTCGAGCGGCAGCCCTTCGGCGGCTTCAAGATGTCGGGGATCGGATCCAAGGCCGGTGGGCCCGACTACCTGCTCCAGTTCATGGATCCGCGCACGGTGACCGAGAACACCATGAGGCGCGGGTTCGCTCCGGTAAGCGAGGAGGATGACTGGGTCTAGCCTGCATTACGCCCGAGCCACCGATACTATCAATGGCGCGATCACGCCTCGGCGTGACGCCTTTGCCGAATAGACCCCTTTGCCGTAGCCCACTTCATCGCGGCTGGGCTCTCCCCTCCCCCCAGGTAAGCGCTCTGGACTTCGGGATTGCTGAGGAGGGCGGCGGCGGAGTCCTCCAGGACGATCCGGCCGACCTGCATGACATAGCCGCGGTGGGCCAGCTTCAGCGCGGCCTTGGCGTTCTGCTCCACCAGAAGAATGGTGACCCCGGCAGCGTTGATCTCACTGATGGTGCAGAAGATGGTTTTCACCAGGAGGGGCGCGAGCCCCAGGCTGGGTTCATCGAGAAGGAGCATCCTCGGCTGGTTCATGAGGGCCCGACCGATGGCGAGCATCTGCTGCTCCCCGCCGCTTAAGGTCCCGGCAAGCTGGCCGCGCCTTTCCGCGAGGATGGGGAAGAGACGGTAGACCCACTCCTGGGTCTTCTTCACCTGCTTCGCATCGGTGCAGACGAATGCCCCCATGGTCAGGTTTTCCTGAACCGTGAGGGTATTGAAGATCCGCCGCCCCTCCGGAACCTGGGCGACACCCCGTTTCACGATCTCGTGGGCCCGAAGCTTGTGCACCGGGACCTCGTCGAAGTAGACCGCACCGTCGGCGGGTTTCACCAGTCCGCTGATGGTGAGAAGGGTGGTTGATTTGCCCGCCCCGTTTGCGCCGAGAATGCTCACAATCTCACCCTGCTTCACCTCGATGGTGATCCCATGGAGCACCTCGATGGTGCCGTACTTGACGTGAAGATTCTCGACTCGGAGGAGCATTCTTATCTCCCCTCCCCTTCCTCGCTTCCCAGATAGGCCTCGATGACCCGCGGATTCTGCTTGATCTCGTCCGGGTTGCCCTCGGCAATCTTGGCGCCGTAATCGAGGACCACGATGAACTCGCAGAGTCTCATAACCAGGCTCATGCGATGCTCGATAAGGAGGATGGTGATTCCCTGCTCTCGGAGTTTGCCGATGAGAAGGATGAGCTCCCCCGTCTCCTGCTCGTTCATGCCTCCGGAGGGTTCATCGAGGATGAGAAGACGGGGGTCGGTGGCCAGGGCCCGGGCAATTTCAAGGAGCCTCTGGTTGCCGTAGGAGAGATTCTTGGCGAGTTGCTTGGCCTCATGGCGCAGGCGGACAAATTCCAGCATCCGCAGAGCCCGTTCCAGGGCCTGCCGTTCCTCGCGGCGCTGGCCGGGGGTGCGGAGCATCGCCCGGAGTGAGCCGGCGCGCATGCGGCAGTGCCAGCCTGAGAGGACGTTTTCCAGCACCGAAAGATTCTGGAACAAGCGGATGGTCTGAAAGGTCCTCGCAATGCCGAGGGAGACGATCCGATGGGTGGGCAGTCCCATGATCGGCGTATCTTTGAAGCGGATATCTCCCTGGTCCGGGCGATAGATGCCGGTGATGAGGTTGAAGACGGTCGTCTTCCCCGCGCCGTTCGGCCCAATGAGTCCCAGGATTGAGCCCTCGGCGAGATCGAAGGAAACGTCGTTCACCGCCATGAGTCCGCCGAAGCTCTTGCTCAGACCCGTGAGGCTCAGGAGGCTCATGGGCGGCCCTCCCCCACGGGAGCATCGATATCCGGATAGGTGCGCGGCCGCGGCGGGAGAATGCCCTCGGTGCGAAATATCATCATCGCCACCATGGCAGCGCCAAAGACGAGCAAACGGGCGTTCGCGAACTCGCGGAACACCTCGGGGAGACCGATG
>JAGFXI010000057.1 GCA_017861095.1 Deltaproteobacteria bacterium
TGGTTGTGCTTTTCCACCAGAATGGTTTGGTACGCCATGGTATTCCTCCAAGTCGAACGCCCCTGAACGTCGCAGATGTTTGATCCCCTATCACAACGGCTGCGCGTGCCGGAAAGGCGTGGTTTCATATGGAAATCCGTAGCAGGCAGACGTCATCTTCCCCTCGTGGCTGCGGCACGCTCTATCTGAAATATGCCGTGATGGTGGCGCCGGCGATCGTGAGGGTGATGCCCACATACTGAATGGGGAGAAGCTTCTCGCCGAGAAGCACCCCACCGAGTATCACCCCGATGACCGGGGTCAGGCAAAAGGCTAGGGGAAGCACGATGGAGAGGGCTCCGAGGCTGAGGGCCTGGTAGAAAAAAAGGATGCCGAGAGCGCCGGCAAACACGCCGCCGGCAATGGCGATCATGAGAATGGGCTTGAGGCCCGCCGTCCGGAGCTGGTGCCAGAAGGGATAGCTGATGATGGTGAGAAGTATGACGCTAGTCGCCGTCCGGATCGTTGTACCCATGACCGGCGCGAACCCGCCGAGCTTCACTCCCTTTTTCTCGAAAAAGGATCCACAGGCCCAGCATACCGCCGTCAGAACGGCCCAGAATTCCGCTCGCACGAGTCCTCCTTATGGTGTTCCGGTAAATCGGGGTTGTTCCTATATGCTCTTGCGGATGAAATCCCACACCCGGCCGAAGATCCTCTCTGCACCGTCACCGCGAATCATCACATGGCGGGCCGCGGGAAAGATCGCCAGCTCCTTCTCTGTGGCGCCGAGTTTCTGGTATAGCTCCTCGGTCCCTTCCGGGTGAACCACCGGGTCGTCGGACCCCTGAATGACCAGGGCTGGAACTGTAATCTCCTTGAGCCGTTCCGAGACCCGGTCCATGAGCTCCATGAGCTCGCGGAGACTGTTCACCGGATTGCGCGTGTAGTTGATGTGTGGATTTTCGGGATCGTTGGGAACAAAGTGGGACTCCTCAGAGCTGCTCCCAATCCGCTCCACGAGCTTGTTCCAGAGAACTACCGCCGGAACGAGCTTGGCGGATCTTTTCCGCAGCCGCACCGGCGGATTGATTCCAACGACGCCTCGCACCTTGGGCAACCTGCCGGCAGCGGCAAGGAAGACCAGACCTGCGCCCATGCTGAAGCCGCCAAGGATCAAATTCCTGCAGGTATTGGCCAGGATCAGGTACCCCCGTTCCACCGCCGCCAGCCACTCCTCCCAGGTTCTTCCGGCAAGGTCATCAGGACTGGTGCCGTGGCCCGGGAGGCGGACGGCATAGACGGTGCACCCATGGCGATGGAGAGACTCGGCTAAAGGCCTCACCTCTTCGGGGGCGGCCAGGTACCCGTGCACGAGGAGAACACCGATCCGCCGACGGAAGGACTCGAGGAGAAAGGGGGCACCGATCTCCGGTGGCTTGGATTCTCCCTCCCGTCGGTAAGTCAGGTAGTCGGCGGCAAACTGCTTCTGGTCGAGGCGGCAGAGCCGGCGGCGCAGGCGTCGGCCGATGAGCCAGCCGGGTCGCCAGGCAATACGGCACAGACGCCGGGTGAGCCGCCCGAGGTGCTCGACCTCGTTGAGGATGACCAGATACGGATTTTCCCGGCGGACGGCGAAAGGGGTAAGGAGCCTCGTCATCTTACGCTGTTTCTTCCGCAGCTTTTCGCCCTTGAGCTTCACCACCCCGCTCTTTTCGGCGACGGCGAGGAAGTCGGTAAGGGCACGCTGGTACCGGCTGCAGAACTGGGTGCTCTGATCCTTCCGCAGAGCCGCATGGAATCGAAGTCCCTTGAGACGGGTAACCTCCTCGGCGGCGACGTAGACCCGCTGCGCGAGATCGAACACCCTGAGCCTGGTGCTCGGATAGTACTTGAGCAGATAGGCGGCGAGATGGTCGAAGTTGATCGTGGTCAGTCCGTACACGGAGGCCATGAGACGCATGGTGAGCTTGCCGGCGATGCGCCGCAGGAGAGGTTTCGATGGAATGGGGTCATCCGGCATGATGTGGTGGGGAACGACGATATCATTCCGGATACGACGGTCTTCAAGCCACGGCCTCACGGCAAGCGGCTCGCCTATGGCGACATCGATGTCCACACCGGAAAGAAGCATGGTGCCTTCGGTCTGGAGCTCCTCGAGCATCTGCTCTGGAATGTCCTTGATGAACGAAGCCGCCAGCTTCTGCAGGATGTTCTCCCGGGAGCGGAGGGGGTAGTAGCTCACGTTGACCGGGACCAGAAAGGTTTCGAGCTCGCTTATCTCCTCCGGCGAGGCGAGATCGAAGACCGCCAGCTGTTGCTGGAGCAACGCGGGGTCCGTGTTCCGGAGGTGATGAAGGCGCTGGCGATAGAACTCGGTCCGCAACGCCAGCACCGCCGCTCCGGTATGGGGCGGTCGTCTCGATCCGGTGGTGCTGTAGACGAGGAACTTGCCGCGCTCCACGATCTTCTTGTCCTTGATCATGGAGCCCTCCGGGAAGATCATCCAGGGATGATTGCCCATGAGGAGAGAGCGAATAATGATGGTGTCTCGATTGGGGTCCGCGGTTGAGACCGCGCCCATACGTTCCAGGTAGGTCCCGAGCGCACCGCCGAAGAGGCCATGATAGGCGAGGGACATAACCGGTCTTCCGGTGAGCCTGTAAAACTCGTAAGGAAGAAAGATGGTTTCGAGACGCGTGAAGTGATTCACCGCAAAGATGAGAACCCCGTGGGGAAGGTACTCACTGCCGGTCACGTTAACGGATGCTCGAAACACCCGCTCCAAGGCGCTCACGGCGAGCCTGCTTAACGAGAACACCAGGGGGTGGAACTCGACCATCCTCTCTCCATGAATCGGGGCGGTGACCTGCGCCCGGGGATACCAGACCTGTAAGGGTGTTTCCAAAGAACGGCCGGAGTGTACCTGGTCCAAAGGCAAAGCACAAGAGAGGGGCGGGGGAGGTAGCGATGTCGGCGGTAGTGTAGCGAGCCGGCGGACCGTATCCGGGTCCACTCACTCTTTGACGCGCTCGATGTACTGGCCGGTGCGGGTATCGATCTTCACCACGTCGCCCTCGTTTAGGAAAAGAGGGACCTGGACCACCATGCCGGTCTCCAGGGTGGCGGGCTTGGTCCCGCCCGTCGCGGTATCACCCCGGAAGCCCGGCTCGGTGCGGGTGATGGCGAGATTGACAAAGGTGGGAAGCTCGATGCCGATGGGTTTTTCCTTGAAGAAGAGGACCTTGACGTCGATGTTTTCCTTCAGGTAGTTCTTTGCCTCTCCGAGATGCTCTTCATCGATGAAGAATTGCTCGTAGCTGTTGGTGTCCATGAAGCAGTGACCTTCGGCGGCCTGGTAGAGAAACTGCATCTCCCGTTCGAGGAGGTCCGGACGGTTGATTTTCTCACCGGAGCGGAAGGTTCTCTCCAGCACCTGTCCGGTCTCCATGTTCTTGAGTCGAGTCCTGGTGAAGGCGCCGCCCTTGCCGGGTTTGACGTGTTGGAAGTCGACAATGATCCACGGCTTTCCCTCGACCTCGATCTTCAGACCTTTCCGAAAGTCACTGGTGGTGAACATGCCTTTCTCCGTTCGCAGGACGCTCTAGCCAACGGTGGGATAGGGGAGGCCATTCCCGCTACGACGCTCCCTTTCTTTGAGCAGGTGGGCCCACAACGGCGACGGGCTCTTTCGAGTCGACATCCCATCCCGAGGTGGAACCCGGCGCAGCTCGGGTGGTGGGACGGCCTTTCAGATTGTCGCAGAGTTTCTCGATCATGGAGACGAGCTTCACATTGATCTCGGCGGTCTTGCCCTTTCGCTCCAATTCAGCCAGCCGCGCCGCAACTTCCGGGGTCTCCGGTGCCGTCTCGAGGATCGTGCGGTAGACCGCGGCGGCCTTATCGAGGTGACCCTGCTCGGCGTAAAGCTCCGCCATGGTCACCGTGGCAACCTCCGGCTCCTCTTCGGCGGTTGCCTCAACCTCCGGTTGGATCTGAGGCGATGCTTCCGGCTCACGTGCCGCCATGGTCGCGGGAGACTGGACCGCTTCATAGAGCCTGCGATAGAGGGAGGATTTCTCTTCGTCGCCCTTCCGTTCGTAGAGCTCGGCGAGACCTTGGTAGGCGGCCGTGTTGATCTCGAGAATCTCTTTCGCCCTCAGGAGTTCGGATTCGGCGCGGTCGAGGCTGTTAATTCGGAGATAGGAGAGGCCGAGTATCACGCGGGCACGCAGATCGTGAGGATGAAGCCGCAGACCGTTCAGGCAGGTCTCGACAGCTTCCGTGTACATGCTTCGTTCGAACAGAGCCTCGGCCAGGTAGACGAACCCCTGAGAGCTTGGGTCTTTGGTCAGCATTTGCCGGTAAAACTCGACTTCGTCCATGGGGAAACTTCCCTCACCGCCGCGCCGGGTAACGCGGTTTTCGCGCTACTATAGACACTTTCATGAGCCGTGGCAATAGGGTTGTCACCTAGAGATGGCGACCTTGCGATCGGTGTGGCCTGGGCAGCCACAGGTCGCAACCGTGGGCAGAGGGCGATGTACAAACCAGACCATCTGTCGGTCGCAGCAGATGGGTCATGCATGATCTGGCCATAAATAGTAAGCCACCGTCTATAGCTGCTGGGAACAAGATGGCAAACGGAAGGGCCGTGCCTCGGCGGGCGAGCAGAGCGGTTACTTCGTGTTTCCTTCCTTTTGTTTTTCGGGCGGGGCAAAGTAGACAATAAGCTCATCGTCTCTCACCAGCCCCAGCTCCTCGCGGGCAAGATGCTCGATGACTTTAGGGTCGTTGCGCAACCTCGTGATCTCCTGGTAAAGGAGGCGGTTATCCTGATCGAGGGCCTGATTCTTCCTCATGAGTTCATAGTATTCACGGTGGAGTTCTCGCCATTGAAAGAGGCCGCGAGGATCCAACGTCAGGAGAATTGCGGTCGCCGCAAAGAGGGAAAGGCAAAAGAGGCCTAGCCCCAGTCGTTTGACGTGTTGAAAGCTCCAGGCCATCAGGGTTTCACACCCCACGAAAAGTTGACTCTGTCGACCCGGCTCTCACTGTGAAGGCAAGGAGAGTTTACCTGTTTATTTACCATATCCCAGGGGAAAGTGTAAGGTTTTTTGATGGGGATCCCCCGTGCCCGCGAGGTTTGCAGCAATCGGCTGGTATGCGCCCTATACGTGGAAGCGGAAGAAGATGACGTCGCCATCCTGAACGATGTACTCTTTCCCTTCGAGACGCACCAGACCCTTCTTCTGGGCCGCAGCATAGCTCCCCGTCGCTTCGAGCTCCTCGTAGGCGACCACCTCGGCCCGGATGAAGCCGCGCTCCATGTCCGAATGGACCACTCCCGCCGCCGTAACCGCAGGGGTGCCTCGTCTCACGTTCCAGGCCCGCACCTCTCTCTCGTTGGCGGTGAAGAAGGAGATGAGATCCAGGAGCTCGTGAGAGGCCAAGATCACCCGGTCCCGTGCCAAACCCTGCACTCCGAGTTCCGGCATGAACTCGGCTGCCTCCTCCGGCGGGAGCTGGGAAAGCTCCATCTCGAGCTTTCCCACGATCTCAAGAACAGGCGGCCACGTCTCGGTACTCCAGACGGGAGAACCAGTTCCCGCCCCTCCCTCCGCCTGGTTAACCAGAGCGAGCATGGGCTTGGCGGAGAGAAAGGTGTAGCCTCGCAATGGGGGGGCATCGGCGATGGCCGGGTCACTCCGGAGAGGGCGCCCCGCCTCGAGGGTCTTTCGGCATTCCTCGAGAAGGCGGAGCTCTTGAGGCTCCTCCTTTTTCCCTCGCTTGCGATCGGTGGCGATCCTCTCGAGACGTTTCTCCACGACGATGAGATCCGAGATGATGAGCTCGGTTTCGACGCGATCAAAGTCTCCGAGGGGATCAGCGGGGCCATGGAGAGGATGAGGGAAATTCCGCACCACGTGGACGAGGGCGTCAACCGGGCGGATGGCGGTGAGGAAGGCGTCTCCCAGTGGCTGCTTCTTGTCTGCGCTCCCGGAAAGGCCCCCCATGTCTACGTACTCCACCGCAACCTGAGTGACCTTCTGGGGGCGATGGAGCTTGGCGAGTAAGGCGAGACGCGGTTCAGGGACCTTGACCGATGCCAGGTTCGGCCCCCGCTCCGCCCCGGAGAAATCGCCGATGGAGGCCGCGCTGCCCGTCAGGGCATTGAACACCGTCGTCTTGCCGGAGCCTGGAAGGCCAATAATACCGAGGCGCATGGTGCTATCCTGAAGGTGGGTGCCGGGGACCGCCGAAAAGCCTTTGCCGGCCAGTGGCGTTTATGCTATGGACTCTACAACGGTAGGTAGGTCATGTCAATTGCGGCGGAAACACCGCTGATGAGGCTTCCCATGGATCTTCAGCACCTGGTGGCGACGATCAAGGCTCACCCGGATTACCACAAGGTCGGCATGATCGCCTGTCACAATGGCGTGGTGCGCTCGACCTCGAGGGACGGACGGGAGGTGGAAGGTCTGAGGATAGAGGTGAACAGAGAAATCCTCGAGTGTATCCTGGCGGAGCAGCGCCGCCGCCCGGGTATTATCGAGGTGCTGGCCCACGTATTCGAAGGGCCCCGCCGAGTGGGCGATGACGTAATGCTTGTGGCCGTCGCGGGGGATATTCGGGAGAACGTCTTTCCGGTGCTGGCAGAGACGGTGGAGCAGCTCAAGCAGCTGGTCACCCACAAAGAGGAGCTCTTTGTCGACTGAGTCGTCGCGTCGAGAACGAGGAAAGAGCATGGGATGTCCCGACTGCATTGACTGTCCGGAGCCGGGCGCCTGCTGCCGCTACTATCGGGAGCTCATCGTGGGCGTCCTCCTCACCGACGAGGAGGGTCCCAAGTACCCGGAGGCATTGGCCAGCGTTCTAGGGTACTTCCTTCCGCTCAAACCGGGCACCGGCGAGTGCATCTTCCTCGACCATCGCGGATGGTGCACGGTGCACGAAACCCGCAAGCCGGAGGTCTGTCGAAGGTGGCACTGCAGTGACGACTTCGATGAGGAGGGTCGGGCGAGCTGGTTTCTCGAGGAGCACCCCAATATTCTTCGCTGGATCCTCGCCCACAAAGAGTCAGCTTCCATCTACCCCTGCCCCGGTTGAGGAAGAGGGTTGGGGTGAGACTGATTTCCTGGCTTCGGCGATGAGTCGAAGAATGTTGCCGCTCGCCACCAGCTCCAGATCCAGGCCTGACAGCCCAAGAGAGTGCACTTTCCGGAGTTCGTGCCCCGGATCCCCGAAGGGAAAATCACTGCCGAAGAGGAGCCGCTCGGGGCCGTAACTCCGGATGAAGTGGCGCATCTCAGAGGTGGATGCCAGGGCGGTGTCCGCGTAGGTGTTCTCCCGGCGCCACACGCCCGCCCGTTCCAGCGCGCCATAAGAGCCGTTGAGCCCACCCAAGTGGGGGATGATGATCACCGCCTCAGGCGCCAGGTCGTTGATGAACCGGATCGTGTTCTCGAAGCTTTCCTCGAGGACGATGGGGAGCCGGCGAGCGGTGATTTCCTCTAAGATTCGGGCGCAGCGGGGATCGTCATAATGGTAGACGGGTTCGTAGGCGTGCCGGTGCCATTTGATGCCGCAGTAGGGCTGCCTGAGCTCTTCCACGGCGAAATCATTCCAGACAAAGAGATAGGGGTAAATGTGAGCGCTATGGCCGGCGAGATCGAGGAGATAGCGGTTGGCCAGATGTCTGGTGCGGCGCCAGGCGCTCGTGTCCTGGAAGTTGTAGTCGTAGCGGTCGTAGATATCTTCCACTGGTGCGTAAAGGCAGGCCCCGGCGATATCCGCCTCTTCGAGCAAGGGCTCGATAACCTCAAAAGGAAGACTCACATTCTGGATGCCGCAGTGAATATGGCTGTCGATAGCGATCATCAGAGAGATCCGGCGAACCCGTCTCCAGCTCAATCGGTGAGATTTTCCACATTCTGACCGAAAGGCTTCGACCCAAGCTTTTCCTTCTCCTCCAATAGGAGCCCGGCTGCGATACCTGCCGCGTCTGTAATAATTTCACGGCAATGGAGGGCATGGTCACGACAGAGCCACTCTGATTGCCATTTCTTGGTCAGTTCTCTGCAGAGGGTCTGACCGTATTTTTCGCGGAACAGATTTGGAACCTGGTTGAATATGCGATAGAGGCCCGGCTTTCCGTAAAGCTGCTCTTTGGCCTTAACCGCCACAACTTTCTTGTCCTCTCCTTCAGGGAGGGAGGGCCTTCCATGGACGGCACCCACAGCCATAACGGCCCCTACCAGGGCGCCACACGTATCACCATAGAGGCCGATACCACCACCGAAACCCGTCGCCAGTTTCTTCACGTCCTCGGGCAGGCCGGTGTCGACCAAGGACAAGACCGCCTCAGTCACACACTCGGCGCAGTTGTACCCTAAAGAGAAGTTCTTCCTGGCCCGTTGTCTGATTTCCTCGATCTTTTCCTCTTTTGTCATGGTCATCCTCCTGTCAGTAGCTCTTGAGGCCTAACGCATTGGGGGTTTTTCGGGCGCGAAGCCTACACCACGAATCAGCCTGCCTGAACCACATAGAGTGAAAAAGGGCGTAACGGGATTTCGTACCGTACCTCGTGCCAGCGAACCAAGTATAAGCGCTTTTCGCCGAGACGGCAAGGCAAAGGCGGGGTCACTTCCCGTTGCCGGGAGCCCCCGTACACGACGTGATAACCTTGATCGGAAAAAAAAGAAGCGCCTCGCCGCGAAAAGACGCAGGCATGACGCTTCGTGATAACAGGCTCTCCGGATCCCGCGACGCAAGAGGGCGGCAGCAAGAGAATCGCCCGCTTTTCAGAGACGGCCGCAGCCTCTCCACCACGCCTTTGGCTATGTGTCTGCCTCTGTCAAGACGTTCCACCGCGGAGTTTGACAACTCCCAGAACGTGCCGACAGATGAGGCGCATATGATCCAAGATACCCAGAAAAACGGGAGAGGCCTGGGGCAAGCAGATCCCTTCAATCAGACGATTTTCATGTTCTGTTGCCGCATTCAGGCACACTTCAATAAGGTTCTGTGCTTCTTCTTCTGAATATTTCCTGAGAAGTTGATTGTCAGTCTTGAGGAAATCCAGGAGAGATCGCATCAGGCCGGTCTGGTGAGTAAAAACATAATTGACATCAAAGAACGCTTTATCAGTAAAGAG
>JAGFXI010000323.1 GCA_017861095.1 Deltaproteobacteria bacterium
GAGCGTCAGGCGAAACAGTTACAGGAAGAGCGAGCGCGGCACCTTTATGATCTCGCCATGGAGCAGAGCAGGATCCGGACCATTGTGAACTTCATGGCCGACGGTGTGCTGGTGACCAACCGGGACCTCGAGGTGGTCCTTCACAACCCGACACTCGTGAGACTGCTCCAGCTCCCACCCCGCCTCGCCCAACTAGGGTCGCTCTCACATTATGTCAAAGAAGAGAGTCTCGTTAAGGCCCTGCGGGAACTGGTGGAGAAGGGAGGCGCGGGAAGGGAGATGATCTCCCAGGAGATCTCGATCGGCAAGACCCACCTCCGTACCCTCTCGGCGCCGGTCTGCGGACAGGATCGGGATGTGCTCGGCACCGTCACGGTGTTCCAGGATGTGACTCACTTCAAGGAGCGGGACGAGATGAAGTCCAATTTCGTCCGACTCGTCTCTCATGAACTCCGGGCGCCCCTGGCGGCGATCCAGCAGCAGCACTCGGTGATCCTGGACGGTTTGGCGGGAGGGCTGACCGACAAGCAGAAGGAACTCCTGGGCCGATCCCGGGAGAAGATCGAGGGGCTTCTGGACTTGATCAATGATCTCCTCGATGTGGCGAGGATCGAGAGCGGCCATGCGGTGCAAGAGCAGGTACCGCTCCAGCTCGAGGCTATCCTCGCCGGTACCATGAGACTCATGCGGGCCAAGGCGCAGGCACAGGGCATCACGCTCAAACTGTTGCTCCCTCCAGAGCTTCCCGAGGTACTTGCCGACGTGCGCGGCATGGAGGAGGTGTTCACCAATCTGATCAGCAACGCCATCAAGTACTCACCCGACGGAGGCGAGGTGACGGTGACGGCCGAGGCCCAAGGCGATTTCCTGGAGGTGGGGGTGACCGACAAGGGTATCGGGATCGAACCTGAGGAGATCCCAAAGATCTTCGAGCAGTTTTACCGGGTTAAGCACCCGAAGACCAGGCACGTCATTGGGACCGGTCTCGGGCTTTCCATCGTCAAGGGGATCGTCGAGGCCCATCGGGGCTCGGTGACCGTGGAGAGCACCCCAGGAAAGGGGAGCACCTTCAAGGTGGTGCTGCCCACGCTCGCCGACGTACCTGACGGTGATCCATTCCTGCCGTGAGGCGATTTTTCCGGGCGCCGAGAGATAGGGCCGTCGGGAGAGAGTCGGGCGCGAGACCGTTTCGGCGAAGGTGAGACCGGCTCTGGAACGGGAGGTGCCGAGCCTGTCGCCGGGGTTCTTGGGGTGATGCCCCGCCGGCAGGGGCGGCTTCCAGGTTGCAGAGAGGATAGATTTTAGTATAGTACCCTGCCATGTTCGCTTCAACAAGGAGGGAGAGTGATGGCGAGAAGGTATGTGTTGATTGTCGATGATGACCCGGACCTCGTGGAAACCGTGGCCATGATGCTGGGGAGCAAGGGCTACGAAGTGGGGAAGGCCTACGATGGCGTCGAGGGCGAAGAGTCCATCAAGAAGCGCCGGCCCGATCTCCTGGTCTTAGATGTGATGATGCCCCGGAAGGATGGGTACAAGCTCTGCGCCGAGCTGAAAGGGAACAAGGCGACCAAGGATATACCCATTATCCTGCTCACCGCAGTGGGGGATGCGGTGCCGAGCACCACTTACACCCATGCTGACGGCAAGGCGACCGAGGCGGACGAGTACATTCCCAAGCCGGTGGATGCCAAGACCCTGGTGCAGACGGTGGACAGTTTCTTCACATGAGAGACTTCGCTGTGGCAGGCATCCCGACCTGTCGACAGGTGAAGGATATGACCAAGATCAAGCTCGGGGGTCTCAAACTGTGGGAGGGAGGCGCCCAGGTGGTCGTGTCGTCTGTCCGCGAGGAGCAGGGACTCGCGGCGAACGTGTCCGGCCCCCTGGCCGCTGAAAAGATCAACATTATCCTCCTGAGCCACGTCTCCGGGAACAGGTGGCCCGAAGGCGGCACCGCTCTCTGCGTCACCAGGGCTCTCGGTGCTTCATGCTCAACCCTCTTAGAGGTCAGTCAGGGTGAGCTGGAGAGTCTCCGCCTGCATACGGATGTAAGCATCATTTCCATCTTTCCCCATGATCAACGCCTCGATGTCTTCGGCAGGCTGCTTGTTGCCATGGTGGATGATGGCGTCGAGGTGCGAGGCCTGGCTACCTCGCCTTCGGCGATCGCGGCGGTCGTGTCGGATCGGACGGTTGAGCGGAGCATCGACACGATCTTCCGCTGCTTCGAATTTCCCAGTTACGCCAGTGCTGCCGCCTGGCGGGCCGGATGGAGGCGGCCTGATCGACCGGTAGCAGAGATCATCGCCTCTTACGAGGAGAGGCTCATCAAGACTTACGGCGTTGTCGAGGAGCCCGACCTCGATCTCTGGCTGCTCCTTCTCTCTTTCCCCGACATTGCGAACCTGGGTGCCGCGCTCGGTGAACTTAGCCGGTTCGGCCTCAGGTTGCCGTTTTTGGTGGCCCTGCCCGGAGCGGGGGAGAAGCTCCTTTGCGCCCTCTGCGTAGCGACCATTGCCACCGACGAGGTGGAACGAATCCTCAATGCCCACCTACCCGGCAGGATCTTCCGCCGCTGGAGCCCGGTGGCAGCTCTCTTCCTCCACGGCCCTCACTTTGGCGACCGACACGGGATTGCGCACGCCCTGATCCAGACCCTGGAGCGATCAGACACCGAGATCTTCGCGTTGAGCTGCGCCGTCTCTTCCATGTCCGCTGTTATCAGCGCTGAAGACCTCCCTGCGGCGACAGGGGCGATCGAGAGCGCCTTCAGCATTTCGAAAGCGAGAGGATAGTAAACAGCCGCTGCTGGACCCCGAACCTGCCCTCAACGTCTTGGCAAATACAGAGAGAACGGGGGCCGCGAGGGGAAAGAGGGTTCGCTCCCGGCCCGAGTGTGGAGCTCGTCGGCGGATGTGCTCGATCCGATGGGTATCTCTGGAGACCCAGATCCGGTGGGCCCGTCGCCAACGCTGGTGGCAGCACAACGGCCGGCGGAAGGGTAGAAAAAGGAGCGGCCCCAACAAACGCTCCCCATCTGGTTGTTCCCAGACCACCGTTTTCCCCCCGGTGAGATCCCCCCACCGGTATTTGTGCCGTCAGGCAGGGTTACTAGGCCCGTCCGGTAGGTCCATCGAAATATCTTTCGTTTGGCCAACCGTGATGGTTCCCGCTCATTGGGGCCACTATCAATTTAGCACAGCCCAAGGGGGGATGCAAGAAGATTACTCACCAAAACCAAAAAGACCCCCATTCCGGGAAAGGAATAAGGCGGAAGTGGGGAGACGAGGGTGAGGTTCTCTCGGGCCTGGATCCGAGGAGCGAGATTCAGGACCCCGACCCACTATAAAATACCCAAACATTACTCTGGAGGAAAGCAACTATGACAAGAAACCCACCCCCAGACCAATCCCGGGAGTGGGTTTGAGCACATGGA
>JAGFXI010000324.1 GCA_017861095.1 Deltaproteobacteria bacterium
TCGGCCCAGCGCTGGCTGGTGGCAAGGTGCATGCCGAAGGCATCCTGGGAGAAAAGCACGCGCTCCTCGGGGAGATAGCTGAACATGTTGTCCGGCCAGTGGAGCATCCGGGTCTCGAGGAAGGTGAGGCTCAGGTTTCCGAGGCTCAAGCTCTCCCCGTTTTTGACCGGCACGATCTCTCGATCCAGATGGAAGTGCTCCTTCAGGGACTTGCTCCCCACCACGGAGGCGAACACCTTCTCCGGTTGCACCGCGTCGATCACCTGCACCAGAGAGCCGGAATGATCCATCTCGGCATGATTGGAGACGATGTAGTCGATCTTCTTGGGATCAACCACGGAGGCGATGCGGGCGAGGAGCTGGTCTTTGAAGGGAGCCTTAACTGTGTCGATCAGGGTGATCTTGTCGGCCATGACCAGGAAGGCATTGTAGGTAGTGCCGCGCTCCGTGAGATAGCCGTGAAAATCCCGGATACCCCAGTCGATTGCGCCCACCCAGTATACGTGATCGGTCACTTTCATCGCCTTGAACGGTTCAGCCATCTCATGCTCCTTTGTCGCCGTTTGTCAGATTTCAGTTGTTATCGAGTTAAACCGTCGTCGGGCTCATGATAACCATTGCCCGCATCTCTGCAAAAATATTTTCGAGACTCCCCTGCCCCGCGGCTTGGTGGTCCTCTGCGAGCTGCCGTCTACTCTTCCCGCCCCTCAGACAAAGCGCTGCATCACCTTCTTGAGGGTCGAAAGATCGACCTCCCGCTCCAGGAGGGAGCCCTGGTGAAGGGCGGCAAACCGTTGTTCCAGGGGCAACCTCGCCCCACTCCGATAGATAATGCCCACGGGAATCCGCTCGCCCCACTCCTGGGCCACGCGCATGGCGGCGTCCCGGTCACCCGGGTCGTAGCCCTCCGGCAATTGGTAGCACCGTTGCTTGTACCAGGCGAAGGTGTTGACCTTGTTGAAGGAGACGCAGGGCTGCAATACCTCGATGAGCGCGAAGCCGGGATGGGCAATGGCCGCAGGGAGGATGCCGGCCAGGTGGTCGATCATGCCCGAGAAGGAGCGAGCGACAAACCCGGCACCCATGGTCACCGCAACGGCGGCGGCGTTGAAGGGCGCCGAAGCGACCCCCTCCGGTTGCGCCTTGGTGACGAACCCTTCCTGGGATGTGGGGCTCGCCTGCCCCTTGGTGAGTCCGTACACCTGGTTGTTGTGAACGATGAGCGTGACTCCGATGTTCCGCCGGATGGCGGCGAGGAGGTGGTTGCCGCCCTCGCCGTAGTTGCAGCCGTCCCCGCTCTCCACGATCACCGTGAGCTCCGGGTTGGCGAGCTTGGCCCCGGTTGCAACCGGGAGCGCCCGTCCGTGGAGACCGTTGAACACATTGGCGTTCAGGTAGTGGGGCGCCTTGGCCGCCTGGCCGATGCCGGAGACGAAGAGGACCTGGTGCGGCTCGAGCCTGGCCGCCACGAGGCCCCGCTTCACCGCCTCGAGGATCGAGTGGTTCCCGCAACCCGGGCACCAGGCGGTCTCATATGTGCCGTAGTCTTCGATTGACACCATTGACAGTACTGCCCCCCTCTATTCACCCTCTCCCCTGCCCTCTCCCGTCTAGGGAGAAGGGAATCTACCTTGAATCACCAGGACTCTCCCCTCCCCGAGCCGCCTCAACCCCCGAGCTCCCTCAGGATGTACTCCGGCGTCATCGGCAGCCCGTCGTAACGGAGTACCTGCCTCTGGATGGCAAACCCGGTCTCCCGGCGGATGAGACGCGCGAATTGGCCGAAGGCGTTACTCTCCACCCCCACCACCTCCCGGGCCTGCTCGAGGTGCGGCAGGAACTGCTCCGGCACCAGGGGCCAGACCTGGGAGAAGTGGAGGGTCGCAACCCGGGCTCCCCCGGCCCGGAGTTTCGCTGCGGCCTCATCCACGGCGCCTTTGGCCGATCCCCAGCAAACCAGAAGCAGATCGGGCTTCCCGTCCCCCGCCAGCTCGGGTGGAACGACCTCCGCCTTCAACTCCCGCCCCTTTCTGAGGCGTTTCTCCATCATCGCCTTCCGCACCGTGAGATCCTCGGTGATGTGGCCGTCCTCCGTGTGTTCGTCGCTGTCAACCACAACGAGGTGCCTGGTCACACCGGGGAGCAACCGGGGAGAGATCCCGCTCTCGGTTATGGCGTACCGGCGGTAGGGCAGAACGGCCGCATCCTTTTCGATCCCCGAGGCAACCGGCGGGAGCGCCTCGACATCAAAGGGGGCAACCGCCCGGTAGGAGTCGGCGAAAAATTGGTCTGTAAGGAAGAAGATGGGCCCCTGGAACCGAGCCGCGAGGTCAAAGGCCTTCCGGATGAGCCGGAAGCCATCCTCCGGCGTACCGGGGGCAAAGATGGCCCGGGGAAACTCGCCGTGCCCTGCATGGAGAACGAACTCCAGGTCACCCTGCTCGGTGCGGGTGGGAAGACCGGTGGCAGGTCCCGGGCGCTGGCCGACCACGATCACCACCGGGGTCTCGGTCATCCCCGCCAGGCTCACCCCCTCGGTCATGAGGGCGAAACCGCCGCCTGAGGTGGCGACCATGCTCGGGGCCCCGGCAAAGGAGGCGCCGATCGCCATGTTGATCGCGGCGATCTCGTCTTCCGCCTGCTCCACCACGAGCCCCATGGCCTTCGCCTGGGCCGCCAGGGTGAGAGGAATGCCGGTCGCCGGCGTCATGGGGTAGAAGGAGCAAAATTTCACTCCTGCGGCGAGAGCGCCAAGGGCGACGGCCTCGTTGCCGTTCATGAACAGCCGTTGCGCTCTCTCGGAAACGGCCGGGAGACGGGGGAAGTTCTTCTCCTGGGCGCTGCACCAGCGCCACGTCTCCGCCAGCACCCGTTCGTTCTGCTCGGTGACCTCGGGATGCTTCTTTCCGAAGAGATCATCCAGGGTCCTGGCCACAAGCTCCTGATCCAGCCCGAGGAGAACCCCCGCGACTCCGAGGGCTACGATGTTCGCGAACCGCCGGTCGGCGAGCTCTCGGTAGGGCACCGAGAGACAGGGATGGTGGCGGGCAGGGCAGACGGTATCCGAGACCACGAGCCCGTGGGCGGTGAGCTCACCTTCATGGAGTACCACCGTCTGCACATCGAGGGCCACGAGGAGATCTACCGACTCTCGTGGCGCCGCAATGCTGTCGGGGCTCACCCTGATCGCGAAGGTGTTGTGGCCGCCCCGAATCCGCGACTGGTAGCTCTGGGTGACAACGATCGAGTAGCCGCTCCTTACCAGGCTCCTCGCGAGGAGCTCACCAATCGTCACCAGCCCCTGGCCCGCCTCGCCGCCGATGAGAATATTCAGGTCCCTCTCCAGCATGACCTTCTCCGGTATCGGCAAAACCTCGGCCCTGCGGGCCAGGTTTTTCTAATACCATCGCGCCCCAGTCCCCTGCGACCCGTCG
>JAGFXI010000325.1 GCA_017861095.1 Deltaproteobacteria bacterium
AAGCTCCACGGCCTCGCGATACTTCCCCATCTTCACCATGGCGACGTAGCCCTGCACGTTGAGGTGGGCTGGACATGCAACCCGGCATGGAGCCGTATCCAGTTTCTCAATGGCATAGGCCCCGGGGATCGCCTGGGGATAGAGCTTATAGGTGGCCCTGCGGCTGCTCAGCTCCTTGTCGAATTGACTGGGACGAGCCACAGGGCAGACCTTGACGCAGTCGCCGCAGGCGGTGCAGACCTTGGGGTCGATATAGCGGGGTTTCTTGTGAAGATTGACGGTGAACTTGCCTTCCCGTCCATCCCACATGGCACACTCATTGGTCGGGAAGGTCTTGTCCAACTGGGCCATGACGCCGCCGATGGCGGGGGAAGCCTCAACCAGATGGACGTAGAAGCCGGAGTTGGCCAGATCCAGCGCCGCCTGCATGCCTGCGATGCCAGCGCCGACGATGAGGACCGAGCCCTGCAGCGACGTGCCGGAGGTAGGTGGCATAGGTTGCTCCTTGTTCTTTTGTGGGATTCGTGCAGAATAGTGGGCACGGCTACATTACAGGCAATACCCTGGCGAGTACCCCTAGTATACCCTCTCCCCGTGAGCTCGCCAAGGTAAAGTTCCTACTCGGGGAGGATCAGGCGCAGGGAATGTGACCCTACCTCCGGGCGGTGGACCTGCAGGTAAACCACCCGGAAGAGCGGGAAACGGCGTACACTAATGACAGGATGAAGACTTAGCTTACCTTAGACAGGTAAGGGCCGGTCGCCCTCTGCCCGCAGATTTATATGAGAATTTCTTCACGCTGTCAAGATGGTTATCTGACCGGACCCAGCCCCCGTGCGGGTGATCGAGTTGTTTCCCTGGTGGTTTTGTGCTAGAGTAAAAAGTGCGTAATTCCTGCAAATTCTTCATTTTTTTGTTTCGAGTGCAGGTCATACCATGGCGTCGGCCGGACGCTTCCTGAGAAGGATGAACGTCAGCGCCATCCTGTGGTCGTGGGTATGAGGACGATCCGGGCCAGCTCGCTGCCATTGCAGCGAGTTGAGCCTTAAGCTCAGGAGACAGAGCAGGGATCTCATGAAAGAGCGCGACGACTACCAGGCTCTGTTGAGCCACATGAGTGACTGCGTGGCGGCGGTGAACCGCGACTTTCAGATCATCATGAGCAACGAGCGATTCCAATCCGAGTTCGGCGTGCATCCCGACGGTATATGCTACCAGGTGTGGAGAGGGCGCTCGAGCAAGTGTGAAAACTGCGTCGTGGAGAAGAGCTTCCAGGACGGCGAGGTCCACACCAGCGAGGAGACCTTTGTCTTCAGAGACGGCCGGAAGGGGGAGACGGAAGTTCGCGCCACACCCGTAAAGAACGATTTTGGCGAAATCATCTTCGTGCTGGAGACCGTAACCGATATCTCAGAAAAGAGACGGCTACAGGAGGAAGTGCGCCGGATGGGAGGGGCTCTGGAGGAGTGGTTGGCTGCTCGGTTGCGGCGACTCCAAGACTCCGAGGAAAAATTCCGCACCATATTCGAACGTTCTCAGGACATGATCCTGCTTTTCGATTCTGAGGGGCGGATCGAGGACGTCAACCCGAGCGCCGTGCGAATACTCGGGTACGAGGACGAAGAGGAGTTGCTGGCCGTGGGTTCGGTGGCCGAGCTCTTCGATGATCCGAAAGCTTTTCTCCGGATTCGCCAGCGACTCTGGGAGCGTGGTGTGGTGCAGAACCTGGAGATTTCTCTCAGGACCAAACAGGGTCAGGCTCTTGATGCAATGCTCTCGGGGAATCTGATTACCGATGCTCAGGGGAAGGTGATCGTTGAAGCCTTAATCCGTGACGTCACCTTGCGCAAGCGGCTCCCTTCACTTGGCAGGCGGATGGTCGATCAGATGCGCCAGAGCAGTGAACAGCTTGCCGCGCTCAACAGGATCTCTCTCACCGTCAGCAGCTCCATACATCTGGACGAAGTGCTATCGAATACCATCGATGCCATCCTTAGCGTGTTCCAGGCTGACAGCGTTCGCATTTACCTCGTGGATGAAGCCAGCGGCGATCTTCACCTGGCGGCGAGCCGCGGCCTGTCGCAGCGATTCCTGGAGAAACCGTACGTGCAACGAAGAGCCCTCGGGGCGGGCCTCCTTGGGGAAGCGGCGCAGCACGGCAGGGCGGTGATTCTTGAGGATTGGACCGAGACATCCAAGCCTTTTGTGGAGGCCGTTCTCGAGGAGGGTCTGAAATCCGTCGCTTACATACCCTTGCTGTGCAAGGGCCGTAGCCTGGGCGTGCTCGGGGTGTCCAGTCGTTTTACTCAGAAGTTTTCCGGTCAGGAAGTGGAATTCCTCGCCTCGGTCGGCAGCCAGATCGGGATGGCCGTCGAGCATGCCAACCTGTATGAAAAGACCTACAAGGCCTTGGAGGAGGTGAAGGCGGCGCAGGAACACCTGCTGCGAACGGAAAAGCTCGCCTCACTGGGGAAGCTTGCCGCCACCATCGCTCACGAGATCAACAACCCTCTCGCTTCCGTGCTGACGTATATCAAGCTCATGCTCAAACTCATTACCCGCGACCGGTTCAGCCCCGAAAGGCTCGGTGAGATTGCCCGTTACCTGGCGACTATGGAGGCTGAGACCAGCCGCTGCGGCGAGATCGTGAAGAATCTGCTGGCGTTCGCTCGCCAGTCCGAGACTGACATGAAGCCCAACTCTGTTCGGGAAATCTTGGAGCGGACCCTGGCGATCATCTCCCATGATTTGGCACTTCGCGGCGTGCAGGTGAGGAAGGAGCTGGGCGAGGATCTTCCCACCATCCAATGCGATTTCAAACAGATTCAGCAGGCTTTTCTCAATGTGATCGTAAATGCTGCCGAGGCGATGTCGCAAGGAGGTCCACTGCTTCTCGAGGTCCGCCGTGCCTCCGAGGACGGTTTCGTGGAGGTGTCAATCACGGATGCCGGTTGCGGTATCCCCCCTGAACACGTGAAGCTTATCTTCGAACCTTTCTTCACGACCAAAGAGGAAGGGAAGGGGGTTGGCCTGGGCCTGCCTGTGGTTTACGGTATCATAACCCGGCACGGTGGGACCATCGAGGTGGAGAGTCCACCTGCAGGCGAGAAGCAGGGCACGCGATTTCGCATGCGCTTGCCCGTCGCGACAGGGGCAACCGAGACCCGCGCTGAGGGACTGGAGGTCAGCGGATGACCAGAAAAGCCCGCATTCTCGTGGTGGATGACGAGGCTCCCATGCGAGAGAGCCTTCGGGACTGGCTTCTGGAGGAGGACTACGAAGTCGGCCTGGCAGCTGGCGGTGAAGAGGCCGTTGCCGTGGCCAAGGACGGCACATGGAGCGTAGTCCTCCTCGATCTCAAGATGCCCGGCATGGACGGGCTCGAGACCCTTGCCGAGCTCAGACGTCTGGCGCCGAACACCGAGGTGGTGATGATGACCGCCTACGCTACAGTGGACACCGCGGTCAAGGCTATGAAGTGCGGCGCCTATGACTACCTGGTGAAGCCCTTCGATCCTGATGAAATGGAGCTGCAGATAAAAAAGATCCTCGCCCACCA
>JAGFXI010000326.1 GCA_017861095.1 Deltaproteobacteria bacterium
TCCATGGCAGCCCGTGTCGCCAGAGCGACCGGGCAGTACCTGTCTCTTCAAGATGGCCGTCTCCCTATCTCGATGCTTGGTCATTGCTTTCGTGCCCGCCGTCAAAGAGCGGCCTCAGCACCCCCAGGGCCTTCACGATGGCGGCGAGTTGCGACTCTGGCAGCGCGGCCAGCCGCCCCGCCAGAAAAGCTTGTGTAGTCTCACGGGCCGCCTGTAAAGCCCCTCGTCCGCCCTCGGTCAAAGCGAGGGTCACCCGGCGCCGGTCGTTGGTATCGGGATGACGTAAGACGAAGGTCCGCGCCACGAGTCCATCCACCATCTTGGACATGGAGGGTAACGTCAAGCCGATGTGCTCCGCCACCTCAGAGAGGCAGGCTCCTTCATGCAAATTGAGAAAGGCCAGCGTCCGGAGCTGGGGCACCGAAAGGTCCGGGCCGCGATGCCGTCGAATTTCACTAACCATGGCGCGCATGATGAGCGGGACCACCTCAAGCACCTCGTGAGCGCAACTGTTTGTGGAAGACGACATAGTTTCACCTTCTAATAATTAGTTTTGCTAACTATACCCTGAACAGCTTGCGCTGTCAAGAAGGTGGGAATGAGAGGGGAGGAGGTTACCTCACAAGAGGAGGTTACCTCACAAAGCGATAATGAAACTGTCTCGCCGGTGAAAGTCTGGCCGCGGACCGCGGTGGGTGAGGGCCCAGTAGGAGACCGAGCCGTCCATGTGCCTGAGGACAGCGCTGATAGCAACCTCCAGGGCCAGATCTGCAGGGACGATCTTGCCTAGGTCGAGCTCCAGGGCAAGAGTCAAGGCGTGCCTTTGGGTCTCGACCGTGAAGGGGAGGGCCGTAAAGACCGGCTCCACCCTCATCCCCTCCCGATACGAGGTGAAGCGATACGAATTCCAGTGCCCGGCCGGAGAAAGATTGAACTCCCAGTAAGGGCGAGAACCCCTGACGGCAAGGAAGAACTCGAAACACGTCTCTTTCCAGAGGCCGTCCTGGCGATCCGGGACAGCCGCCGGCTCGGGAATCACCACCTCGCCCAGGCGACCTTGGAGCGTATAGCGGACGGCGAGGGTGTTGGCGTGCCGAGCGATGGTACCCACCATGGTGACAGAGGGGAGAGGTCGGGCTGAGGGGAATGGCTCCAGGGAAAAACGCTGCTCGTTCATCTCATGTCCTGGATGATGGAGCGAATGGTTGCCTCCTGGGACTCGATACTCTCGGTGAGCTTGAACTGGACGAGCGCCCTGGCAAGGTTGTGTTTCCGGTGCCTCACCTTGAAGTAGACATTACCCTCCAGATAGTCGGTGAAGAACCTCAGGCCCAGCTCGAAAGCGATCAGACGGATCGCCTCGTAGAGATATTCATAGTCGTTCTCGGTGAGGAAATCCCGTGCCAGTGAGAGATAGGCTCGCAGAATCGCCCGGCACAGGTCGGTCTCGAAACGTACCGCCTCCCACCCCGCGGTCTCTTCGCCCGAAGGATTGCAGCACGAGCGAAGGCAGTCGCCGATATCATAATGAACCAGGCCGGGCTTGACCGTGTCCAGGTCAACAATGCTGATCGCCTGACCGGTTGCAGTGTCGATCATGACGTTGTTGACCTTTGGGTCGCCATGGATCGGCTGAAGACGGAGCCTGCCTTGGGCTTTGGCATCCTCAAGGACGTGCGCCCAGGTTCGCCGCTCACTCACGAACCCCAGGCAATAGTTCACCTCGGGGGAACTGCCTAGGCGGGCCTGCGCCAAGGTCTCGTCATAGTGGCGCAGGTAGCGCGGCGTTATGTGGAACCCTTCCAGTGTGTCCGCCAGTGTGTCGGCGGGCAGGTCGCTGATGAGGCCATGGAATATGCCGAGAGCATAGCCGACTTCGCTCCCGTGCTCAATGTCCTTTACCGTGTCAAAGGACTGGGCAGCGTCAACAAAACTGAGTGCGCGCCAGAAAGACCCGCTGGAGTCAACCCAGTGATCGTGGCCGTCCTGTGTCAACAGCACACGGGGCACTTCCCACCGGCGGCCTGCGCTGACAGGGGCACGCTGCAGGCGCGCACGAACATGCTCGGTGAGGGTGCGCATGTTCCCCGTGATGAGTTCCGGCTGACAAAAAACCCGTGTGTTGATGCGCTGCAGGATGAAGTGCTTTTCCCCTTCGGGATCAAGGGTCACCAGGAAGGTGTCGTTCACGTTGCCACTGCCATACTCTTGGATGTCGATGACCTGGCCGTGGGGTTTGAGTCGATCTGCAGCGGCATTGAGATTCTCCACGATTCCGCCTCTCATGTTGAGACCTGCTGTCGCGTGCCCGCTGGTCAGTCTGTCAAACGCCCGTGATTTCACTCACCGTCAAAATGCACTCTGGCACGGGATCTTGACATGTGTCAAGGCTATTTTCGTTTTAGTTGCAGCGAGTTACAGATGAGAGAGAAGAAACGCGGTATGTACCCAGGCCAGTTCTCACACCGAGGGTTCAGGGACGTCCGCCTAATCGTTTTCTCCATTCCCTGCCTTGGATTTCAGCTCGTGCACCTTGGCCGTAATCTCCCCCGCCTCAGGAGCATGGGGGCGGGCGAGCTGGAAGAGCTCCAGGCTCTTCGCGGCGCTGCGGTAATCGCCGTGCCGCTCAAGGGCAAGAGCCAGATTCAGGTGCAATTCGGCCCACCATGGCGCGAGCCGAATCGCCTCCCTGTATTCTTCAATAGCGCGGGCAAGGCTTTTCTCGTCCGTCGCCTCGGTCACCCCTTTTTGAGCCAAGACGGCCTGCTCCTTCGCCTCGGCAGAGATCACTGGAGGCGGGTCCAGTCTCTGCTCCACCTCGATCGCCCTCTTGGTGACGAGAAAATCCCTCCTCTCCCGGAGGTAATCCAGACATACCTGGAGAGCCTGGCCGTAGTCCCCGTTCTTTTCAGCGGCGTCCACAGCCTGAAGCACGAGTCTCCGTTCACGGCAGGTATTTACGAAGGGTTCCCATACCGGCGCCGACGTGAGCACCCCTTCGACAGAGGCCCTCTCGGCGCGGGACCCCATGGTAATCGTCAGTCGTCTCCGCTCCTGGCCCCGAACGATCTCTGCATCGACAGAGGACCCGGCGGCGAAAGAGCTTGGTTTGAATTCACCTCCGTTTTTTACTGCTTTCCCGCCCAGGCGGATGATGATATCGCCGCGACGGAGCCCTGATCTCGCCGCCGGCCCGTTTTCAACAACCTCCGTCAGCCTGACCCCTTGAACCGCTCCCTTGGAATAGCTCTCCGTCTCAACGCCGAGCCAGCCTCTGCCGGAGATCTCCTTCAATGTCCCTTCATCTTCGGTGATGAGGTAGAGGATCATACTATGACCTTCGGGATCATAGTCCTTCTCCACCTCTTTCACCTTGGTCAGCAGGGTCTCTGCTCTCCTGGTATCGCCCACTGCCGCTGACACAAACGAGCAGAGGCTTCGGTTTCTCAGGTAGTAGGGATGCCAGGATCGTCCCACCGGGTCCGTCAGGGCGAGACCCTTCGTCGCCGCATCGATGGCGGTATCGTAGTCCCCTTTCCGTAGGGAACTGCCGGACCACCATTCGTAGCTCGCCGCGAGATCACCCCGAGTTTCCACCGCCTTCTTGAACGCGGCGATCGCCTCGTCGAGCTGTCCTTCATGGTAGTACGCATACCCCAGCCAGTACCAGGGGCTGTTAAAGGAACCCTCGGCACCGGGAGCCATGCTCCCCCGGAAACCCAGAGCTAGAGCT
Source organism: Deltaproteobacteria bacterium (assembly GCA_017861095.1). Classification (GTDB taxonomy): domain Bacteria; phylum Desulfobacterota; class Syntrophobacteria; order BM002; family BM002; genus JAGFXI01. Next base: position 3,734 of record JAGFXI010000326.1, read on the forward strand.
TTCTCGAATGACTGGACAGCCTCCTTGTAGCTCCCCTTCTTGGCATCGGCCATGCCGAGAAGAGTCCAGGCGGACCCGTCGTCCGGGTCGACCTCCACCGCCTCCTTCGCCTCCGCGACGGCACGGTCATAATTCCCCTGCTCATAGAAAGAGCGGCCGGAGAGATAATGATCCGATGCGGCACAACCCCACCCGGCAAGAAGAAGCAAGGCGAGGAAGGTTCTTCCAAATATGCGCCTAGGCGTCGAGTTTCGGCCGCCATCCCCAGCCCTCAGAGGCTCCATCTCTCAATCCTCCGTTTTCGCGTCGATACTGAGCCTTCTTATTCAGGAGTGCATGAGACGGTGCTCTCTAGCCCGTCTATGCGCCGCCTGCGATTGCCGCCCCCCATATTCTTATAGATCGGTAAGCCTTGGTGGCACCATGAAGCAAGAAACGTTCCTGGTCCGGAATTCTGTGCCCTGGGTAAGGATGAGAACGGGGCAGGGGCGTGATTCGTGGGGCATCAAGAACAGTGGGCTCCTGCCGACACCGTCTCGGCGAATACGGCAGAGCCCGGCAGGAGAGGGGGGCATGATCTATCAAATGGAGCTACGGTCCACCTAGGACGACACGGGTGCCCACGCAGTTGATCGCGAATACATCTCCGAGCTCGCTACTGAGGCGAGCGTTGGGACGGAAGCCCGTACAATGGCCGGTGACTACCAGCCGAGCCTTGCTCTCTTTGAGGGCGGCTGCGGTTCGAGCCATGACTTCGTTACTAACCTGGGCGAGGTGGAAGCCGCCTATAACCGCAAACAGTCGGTCGTTCCCGGTGATCTCCCTAGCATGGTGGATGGTGTTGACGATGCCCGGATGGGAGCAGCCCGAGACCACGGCGATTCCCTTCTCACCCAGGTTCACCACCAGAGCCTGCTCATCCACAAGGGGATCGACGAGATCGCTTCCTTCCTTGATGATCCGGGCGCCGGGCATTCCCCCCTCGAACTCCGTGCGCCGGGGGATCTCCCCGGTGAGGTAGACGCCGGTCCGGAGCTCCTGGACCTCCCGCGAGCAATGGAGCTCGGCGCCAGCCTTCTCGAGCCCCGCCCGTTCCAGCTCCCAGGGGCCCACCTTGCCCCTGGGGGTCGCCAGGTACTTGGGCCAGAATACATCCGGGTGGGTGTATACCGGAAGCGGCGCCCCGCGCCAGGCGAGAAACCCCATGAGCCCGCCGTAGTGGTCGGGATGGCCGTGGCTCAGAAACAGGGCATCTACCTCATTTGGCCCTCGGCCCAGGGCCTCCATGTTGTGCTTGAGGAAATCGAAGGCGTTCCCCGTGTCCATGAGCAGGGAGAACCTCTCTTCCCCAAGATCAACCTCCACGAGAAAGGCGAGGCCGTGACCGGCGAGCAGCGGCCTCTTGAGCTTACCGGGAACGATGCGCTCCACGACCGGCGTGGAGGTTTCGAACACGTCCAGGTAGTTGTCTACAACCGTGGTAATGATAACCCCCCTGGGAAGAAACGCTCCCATGGCAAATCTCCTTGTGCACGATGGTGGAGCTAGGTGAGATGACAGCGAGGAATGTTTGCCTTGATGACAATCTAGCCGAAGAGTGAAAAAAGGGCAAAAGCTTTTTGCCTTGCCATAACAGCCAACTCTATGCTATCCGTTTCTCGTATACGTTCCAAACTTCACAACACCAGAGAC
>JAGFXI010000327.1 GCA_017861095.1 Deltaproteobacteria bacterium
CTGGTATTCGGCCAGTCGGCTATCGATTTCGGCGAGACGCCCCCGCGCCGCCTCCCAGGCCATACTGAGCGGCTGAAGTTCCGCTTCCCGTTCAGGGAGAGATTTCCCGTCACCAGTCAGCTCGGCGAGCTTGATTCCGACCGACGTCACCTGCCGCCGGATATCCTCGAGGCGGAGCAGGAGGGTTTCCCTGTGGCCTGAAACCGCAGTGAGCCCTGCCTGCGCCTTCTCCCACGCCCTCTCAGCGCTCTCAACTGTGGCGACGAAGCTCCCCTTGATCTCCTCCGCCCCACCGGCGAGCGCCTCGGCATCGGGCGGAGACTCCCGCCACTCCGGATGCCCTTCAAGGAACCCCCTCCGGGTGCTGTCGAGAACAGTCCGCTCGTGGATGAGCTGGTCGGGCGTCCTTCCGGCACGGAGCGTCTCCAGTCGAGCTTCTCCCTGAGCGATGTCGGCAGCGAGCTCTCTTGCCCTCTCATTCAGGGATTCGAGCGCCTCCGGGTCAGAGGTGCCGAAAGGCCTGGTCAGGTCGGCAAGCCTCCCCTCGGCCCGGGTGCGCGCCTCTCGGTGGGCGATCCCGGGAAGCTCGGCGACCACCTCGGGCGATCCCTGGATCTGGGCAGGAACCCCTGCCGTCAGGGCTCTCGTCCCCGTCGTCTCGCCGGCCACCACATCCACGGTACCGTTCGCCAGGGGCACAATCTCCAAGGTGATAAGAGACGCCTCGAGACGTACCCTGGCGTCATCCCGCTCCTTGATCGCCTTCCGGATCGCCCCCAGAACCTTGCCGTCCGGGGCGATCATAGCCCGCCGCCTCTCCTTCTGGACGGAAACCGTGTTCTCTTCCTCTCTGATCCGCCCCATGAGTTCGTCAAGGCGCGATAGGTCACGGCTACACTCGGTGAAGCGGCGAGCAGTCTCTGCCAGCCGCGCCGCCTCCTCCACCGCCTCTCTCCCCTTTCGCGCGTCTTCCAGCGCGCCCCGGAGTCTCGCCGCTTCCCGCTCCCGCTCCTGAACTTCTCGCTCCTTCAGCGGTACGTCCCTCTCAAGCACGCTCACAGCCTCCCGGGCTTGCTTCAGTTCCGACTCGGTGGCCTTGATGAGGTCAATGAGCTGCTTGAGCCGTTTGTACCTTTCCTCGGCGGCCTTGACCTGCTCGGAGCGCTGCTTTCGTTCCGCCAGTAAGCTCTGATAACTCTCGGCAACGACCCGGGCCTCTCGGAGCGTCTTGGCCGTCTCGTCGGCCGTGTGTCGGGCCTGAGCGCGCCGGGCCTGGAGCTCCTCCACCTTCCGGGATGCCTCCTCGAAGGCCACACATAGGTCATAGGCCTGCCGACGCCGTTCAGCGGCCTCGGCGAGAGCCTCTCGGAGTCGGCTCAACCGGGGGGCATCCTTTCCCGTTTTCAGCTTGCCCTTGGGCGTAAAGAGCTCGAGGTAGCGCTTCTCGATCCGTTTTTCCAGCGGCCCGCCCTCCCTCCCTGACACCTGGGCACTCAGCGTCGTGCGAATATCGGTCACGAGGTCACCGGAGAGCGCGGCAAGCGGGAGGCTCCCCTGAGGTGCCCAGAGCACCTGGGCAAGGCCCCAGTTCTCAAGCCGGGCAAGGCCACGCCCCGGTTGAGTCTTCGTGAGGATTTCCCTGGCACCTTCGTCCGCCGCCAGCCCCTCGGCCAGTCGTCGCCAACAGCCCTCTTCCTGTCGTTCGAGGAGAGCGAACGGCCTGTCCAAGAATTGCTTGCTGATCCGGTACTCCCGGCCGCCGTGCGCGAACTCGACGGTTACCCGGGGAGCGAGAGTGCGGCCCCAGGGCCGGAGCGCCTCCACGTCCCTTCCCGTCACCCGGTGGCCGTCCAGAAGGGCGCGGCGAAGTGCCTCGAAAAGGGTTGACTTGCCGAAACCGTTCGGTGCGTGGAGGATGTTGAGGCTGTCTTCGAAGTGCCCTACCTCGATCTCGTCCAGAAGACACCGCCAGTTGGCAACCCGGATGGATCGGACGATCACGGCAGAACCTCCCCGGCCATGGCGTAGAGTTCCATGAGCGCCATTGCTGCAACCTCGGGGGAAAGATTCTTCCCGTGCCGGAGGCGCATCGCCGCCTCGCGGATGATCCCGGGCGGAAGGTTGTCGATCCATGCGTCGTCTTCAGGTGACGGCCGAAGCAGTGCGGCGTCCACCTTACCCCAAAAGAAGCGGGATTGCAGGATCTCGTGGATCCGAATGACTTCCTCCCGCTCCTGGGCCGTGAGCAGGCCGGAGAGGACGACGTCCATCAGGGTGAAATCGGGGCTCGCCAGCCCCTCGAGCCGCTCACGGAGCCGAGTGAGATCCCCCGGCCCCCGCAATTCCTCGGCAACCGTAATCCATTGAAGCCTCCCGGTCCGAGCCGGCGCGAGTGCCGGCGGTGTCCCCGGGCCGGGAATCTCGACCAGGAAAACGAAGCCGCTCTCTCGTTCCCCGAACCCGGTCGGCTCGGGAGTCCCCGAGTAGGCCATGCGCGACGCGCCATCAGCAGCCCGGTAGATCGCAGAGGAGTGCCAGTGGCCGAGGGCCAGGTAGTCGAGCCCGCTCCGCTCCGCCGCATCCCGCGGGATGGGATAATCCGGCTCGTCCTGCCGAACACCCTCCACGGTCCCGTGGGCCATGCCGAGCCGGATGGTCTTCCCTTGCTCCACCGGGAACCATGCCGTGGGGTTCCGGCCCGAGTGGCGTTCCCGGACCGGACAGGGATAGAGCGTTCCACCGGGGACTGAAATGGGGCTCTCCTCCCGGAGGATGTGGAGGTTTCCCCACCCCTTCCACGCCGGATGCTCCCAGACCGAGCCCCGAGTCAGCGGGTCGTGGTTCCCGGGAATGATGAAGACCGGCCCGCTGAAGGACCCGAGGATGTCGGCCACCCGCTGGACCAGCACCCGGTCCACCCCGTTGTGCTCGAAGAGATCCCCGGCAATCAGAATGAATTCGGCTCCGCGCTGCCTGGCGACCTCGACGATCCTCCACCCCGCAGCCAGGCGCTCTTCCCGCACCCGCGCCGCGGCCTCCCCCAGGGCCGTCGCCTTCATGCCGATCTGCCAGTCTGCCGTGTGCAGGAAACGCATGACGTCCAGCCCCCTCCGGCCGAAAGTGATGTCCTCGATCTGGTACGAGACGCCCGACCTCAACCATTTACTAGCATAGGAACAGGAAAAAGGTAAACCAAGCCCGCCCGCTCTCTTAGGAAAGGAAAAGGGCGGTCAGTCGTTGCGTTAGTTAGACTGACCGCCCTGAATGGCGTCTCTTGGGCGCTGAGATGGATGGAGCCGGCGATGGGATTCGAACCCGCGACCTGCTGATTACGAATCAGCTGCTCTACCGCTGAGCTACGCCGGCATCCGGACCGCCTTATATCACCGCATCCGCGCGCTGTCAATCGCCGAGGGAGCTGCTAACCTTTGGGAAAAATTGCCGAATGCATGCCGCTATAGTCTTCAGCTCGAAGGGCTTGCTCACTACAGCATCGAAGCCCGTTCGCTCGGACCCGAGATCCTCCTCCATAATACTGCCGGTGATGAGCACCACCGGCATGGCCGGCCGGAGATCCTTGAGCCCCCTGAGCATCTCGACGCCGTTCATCACCGGCATCCTGAAGTCGGTGAAGACCAGGGCGATCGCACCGTCGCGCCGAACGAGGGCGAGCCCCTCGGCACCGTTCTGCGCGGTAACCACCTCGTGGCCGAGAAAGCTACAGAGTTGGCAGAGAACATCATTCACAGCCGGGTTATCATCGACAACGAGAATCTTGAGCTTCTCCCCGCTCTGCATCGGTCGGCCCATCCTCCACCACCGGGCCCTCGGCCGGCTCCTGGGTTTCGTGACCTATCTGCGAACGCACAAATGCTCTTTAGGTGCACGCCGCTCCGTACCTTCCGGGGAGAAACCGGCAGTCGGCTCTCACGGGGACGCGGTAGACAGCAACACTTTGGTGCCCTTGCTCGGCTTTGCTGTGGGTTCAGCGCCAAGGTAGCAACCATTGTCCGTTCTGTCAACGGCCACGGGTTCACGGTGGCGGAGGTTAGCGCGCCTCCTTCCCTTCAGGGGTAAGGCCGCGCTCACTTGCCGGCTGCGGCTGCCGCAGCCGGTGCCCCTCCGCCTAGAAGGGCCTTCAGGTCCTCGTCCAGGAAGCGGAACCCGGCGCCGATGAAGAAGCTGGCGTCGCCATGCTTGCTGATGAAGTCATCGTAGCCGACGGTGACGTAGAGGCGCTCCAGGAAGGTGTAGTCGGCCGCAACCCGCAGGTATGGGTTGTTCTTCTTCGCATTGAAATCGAATGCCTCAAAGCTGACCTTCACCGCATCGTCGAAGAGGTAGTAATCCAGGCCAAACCCGCCGGAGGATTGAATCATCCCACCCCGTAACAGCAGATCGCCCCAACGCTTGGCGATCTCGCCGCTGAATGTCACCTCGTCCTCCGCTCGGCGACCGTCTCGCTTGTGGCGGCCCGGTCCTTCCACCACTTCGATCAGGTAGTACTTGTCCGGCCGGGGCTGGATCTGAAGGCTTAGGTAGGACTTGAGATCGCCCCGTTCAGTCAGCAACTCGCCGCGATAGCCGAGAATCGTCTTGAACCGCTCCTCCCTGCTCAGGACGCGGTTCAAGCCGGTGAGGGCCTCGTTCAGACTGTCCACCGTTTCTTCGTCGTTCACGAGTTTCCCGATAGACCCCTCGCCGCGGTTGATCCGGTCGGAGATGTCCTTGAGGGATGCCAGGGTGGCGTTAAGGTTTTCCACGGTCTGAGGGTCGTTCACCAGGCGGCCCAAGGTGCCTTCCCCCTGGTTGATCTTGTCCGCCATCTGGCGGACGGCGGTGATTGCCCCCTGAAGGTTCTCCGAGGAGGTTCTCAGGCTGGCGATGATAGCGTTGATGGACTCCTTGTTGGTCACCGAAATATCCTTTAGGTCCCCGCTAAACTGCCCGAAATTTCTCATGATCGCATCGAAATGGGCCATATTCTGTCGAACAGCGCGGTTGAGATTCTCACTGAGCTCCCGAACGTTCTGGATTATCTCACGGAGGGATGTCTTGGCCGTCTCGTCTCCCATCACATCACTGAAGGTACCTGTCACCCGACGGACGTCTTCACTTATCTCCCCGAGCGTTCCGAACAGCTTGTCCAACTCGGGCGGGGTAACCGTCTTCGTGATCCTCCCACCGTCGGCCAGCTTCGGCTGGTCGGGGCTTCCGGGCGCCAGCTCGATGTAGCGGTCTCCGAGGATTCCCTTGGTTCGGATTGTTGCCGTGGCGTCCTGACTGAGCTTCACCTCCGGCCTGATCCGCAGCGACACCCGAGCCTTGCCGTTTTCCAGCTCCACCGCCGCCACCCGGCCCACCTCGACGCCCGCGATCTCGACCGGAACATTCAGCTTCAGTCCGGCGGCCGAATCGAAGATGGCGTAGACCGTATAGCCTTTGGGACGGAAGATCCTGAACTCTCCCAGTCGTAGTGACATGAAAACCAGCAGGGCAATGCCAAGGAGGACGAAGAGCCCAACCTTTGCCTCAGTGGTCACTCTTGCCATGGTACCGTCTCCGTCTGTCCCATGCGTTACAAGATCTTGATCGGTCCCTCCGCCTTTCGTTCAATGAACTGCCGGACCACCGGGTCAGAAGAGGTGCGGAAATCATCCGGTGTTCCCTCCAGAATGATGTTCCCCTGGTAAATCATCGCCACCTTGTGGGCTACCTTGAAGGTCCCGGCGATATCATGGCTGATCACCACGAGCGTCGCCTTCGTGTGCTCGTGCGTGCTGAGAATGAGCTCATCGATGGCGTCGGAGGTCACCGGGTCGAGACCCGTGGTAGGTTCGTCGAAAAGGACGATCTCCGGGTCAAGAGCGACGGCCCGTGCCAGGGCTACCCGTTTCTTCATGCCACCGCTCAGCTCCGCAGGCATCATGGGCTCGATCCCCTTGAGACCCACCTGGTGGAGCTTCTCCCGGACAATCTCCCTGATTTCCTGTTCCCCTTTGCTGGTATGCTCTTTCAAGGGAAAGGCGACGTTTTCCCCTACCGTCATTGAGTCAAAAAGGGCCCCTCCTTGAAAGAGCATCCCGAATTTCTTGCGCACCTCATTGAGCTCTCGATCGTTTAGCTTGGTGATATCTAGGCCGTCAACCAGGATCTCTCCGGAATCCGGCTTCATGAGCCCGATGACGTGCTTGATAAGCACGCT
>JAGFXI010000058.1 GCA_017861095.1 Deltaproteobacteria bacterium
CCCGGCCAAACTCCACGTAGAGCATGTCCAGCACCTGCCGCGAGTTTTCCACCTGACCGGGGAGGACGAGGTGCCGAACCAGTACGCCTTTGCCGGCGATGGGCGGAACTCTATCCCGATCGCCACTGGGTACCTCAAGGTCCCCGCCGAGGAGGAACCTGTCCAGAAAGCCCTTCTGCCGGACCATCTCCACGAGAGCCTCCAGGGCCACGGCGGCATAGTCAGGGCAGCGCGATAGACTTCCGGCAAGCACTGGATCGGCGTATTTGAAATCGGGAAGGTAGATGTCGGCCACCGGCTCGATGAGCCGCAGCGATTCCAGGGACTGATAGCCGGAGAGGTTGTAGAGCACGGGAATCCCTACGCCGCGCCTCCGAAGAGCTTCCACCACAGCGACGGTGTGGGGCAGGAAGTGATCCGGAGTGACGAAATTGACGTTATGGATACCGGCGCTCTCGTGGAGGGTGATCAGCCGTTCCGTGAGCTGCGCGACGGTCCATTTACGGCCCAGGCCTTCGTGGGAGATCTGATGGTTCTGGCAATAGATGCAGCGGAGCGAGCAGCCGGTAAAAAAGACGGTTCCCGAGCCGTTCACGCCGCTGATGGGAGGTTCTTCTCCCAGGTGGGCCTCGACGGAAGCGACGCGCAGGGTAACGCCCTCACGACAGATCCCCACCTCTCCTCGAGTCCTCTCCACGCCACAGCGGCGCGGGCAGAGCTCGCATTCTCGATAGCGGCGGAGAAGGTCTTTGGGGATTTCGAGTTCGGCCATGGAATCGCACTTTGCTTGAACTTGCATTCGGTTCCCGTACATGCTGATCGCCATCATTATAAATAAGCGTTCCCCTGGAGAATACCCTTTTCCCGCCAGACCAAAGGCCCTACGAGCCAGGCCCCTTGCGGGGCGATCGAGCCGTGAGTAACCTGGATCGTGAGCATTGGAGAGAACCGAGGAAACCGCTATGGTTGATCTGCTGGTGCAGGCCCTGGCTGACACGTGGGAGGTGACGCCGGGGGTCCTCATCATCCTGGTTCTCTCACTCTACGGGTCGCAGGTTCTGATCGAGCTCGGCGTTTTTGAAAAGCTCGCCTTCATCGGCAGGCCCCTTGCCAGGATCGCCCGGCTTCCCGCAGAGGCCGGGCTCACCTTCGTCACCTCTCTCGGCTCGGTGGTTGCCGGCAACGCCATGCTCGCGAGGCTCCAGCAAGAAGGGAAGCTCGACGGCGGTCAGACCCTTCTGGCGGCCCTTCTCAATTCCACCCCGGTCTACATTCGGGAGAGCTTTACCTACCAACTGCCGGTCATGCTGCCGTTGCTAGGGATGAAAGTGGGGGGCGTCTACTTCGCCGCTTTCCTGGCTGCGGGCGTGGTGCGGGTGCTCTTCGTCATCCTTGCCGGGAGATGGCGCTACCGGGCGCCTGCTGAAGGTGTGCTCGGGGAGGAGAACGAGAAGGCTGCAGCGCCCGGAAAAAGGACGCCCAGATTCCGAGAAGTCTTCGTTCAGGGTTTTGCCCGCCAAAGGAAGATGCTCCTGAGGGTGGGTACCACCTTCGTTGCTATCACCTTTCTGAGCTTCCTGTTGATGCATAGCGGCCTTATCTCAAGGGTCGTGCCCTACGTCAAACCCTTGACCGATCTCTTCCATCTCCCGGCCGCCTGTGTGGTGCCCCTTGGTGCCTACATCCTCAGCCCCCTCGTGGGGGCAACCTCGATCGGGGCTATGCTCCGGGACGGCCTTCTCAGCGACTGGCAGGGGATCATCGTCTGCCTCCTCGGGAGCATCCTGATGCTCCCCGTCTTCACCCTCCGTGTTTCCTTTCCCCGGTACGCCGCCATCTTCGGGGTCAGGCTGGGAACCAAGATCCTCGCCACGTCAACGGGCCTGGGGATGTTTACCCGGGCGGTGTTTCTCGTTTTCTTCCTTGTAGTGAAATAGCCGCGGCAGGCTTCTGGGAAAAATGAAGGGGCCAAGAAGCGGATCGACCCCACGGCCTGTGGAAAGCTCGGCCCGCTACTCAGCGCTGCTCGATTCTCCCGAAGCAGGGGATGCAGAGCGTCTTTCCCCGGAAGCGGCGGGTGCGGGTCTCCATGGTGAGTTCGCCGCATTCCTCGCAGGAGACACTATCCATGATCCGGGCAGGTCGCGGCATTTTCATCTCGGGCTCCTTGACTTCGAAGAGTTGCTCCAGCGGCGTCGCAAGAATCTGCCGGCACCTCGCCTCGTGGAGGACGTTGAAACGCTTCTGCTCCTCCGGGGCTCTTGCCGTAGTCGAGATGAATCAGGTTCCCCTTGCCAAAGGTGCAGCCGGTCAAGAACTGGATGGCATCCACCCCGCACATGTCGGTCTCAACCACGGCCACGACCTCCTCGTCTTGGGAATGGGGACCGATCTCTCGGAGGGCAACCTCCGCTGCCCGGATGCCGATGGCCAGGCCGGGACACATGTGGCCGTGAAAGGCACGGGTCTGTTCAATCATTGCTTCAGTGATGGGCTTCTTTGCCATGGCTCCCTCCACTTCACCGGCGGGTACACGATACTGACAGGTTGCTGAAAGACTCTTGTCGTGGTCACAAGCGAGGCCGCCGCTTATTCCTAAGCAACTGCCCTGCTGAAGGATTCGGGCCCCTCAGCAAACTCCGATCCTATAGTGCCTCCCCACGCCGAGATCCGCAACGCCAAAGTTGCTCTGTCTCCGAGATCGGGAGATTTCAGTTGACAAGTGAGAGATTCTTCTCTATCTCTCGGAACCATTGTATGTCAGGGGTGACATATGGGGGAAGCAGAGTGGCCTCCGATACCCTCCTTCGAAAGAACCAGAGCCGGTTGAATTTCCGCCTGGCTTTCGAAGCTTTCGGCTGGTTCTCACCCGGGATGGATTATCGACCTAACGGTCCAAGCTCTGACCACTACACTACTGGAAAAGCTCATGCGCGCGTACATAGGCTTTGATGACACCGACACGTTGGAAGCGGATCGCGGAACGGGTAAACTGGCACGGTGGTTTGAACAAGAGTTGCCCGAGGGGTGCAGTGTGGTCGGGGTGGTGCGCCAGCAGTTGCTGGTCTGTGACGCTATCCCATACACCTCTCACAACAGTTCCGCTTGTATGATCGTTGACATCCCCGATCCCTCACCGCTGCCGGCTCTGGTTGAAAGGGCGGCCCGGCACCTCGAACGGCATGCTCTCGAAGGGAGCGACCCCGGACTGTGTGTGGTAGGGGAGGGCGACGCGGCGCTGCCGAACCTCCTCGCCTTCGGCCGCAGATGTACGAACGCTGTGGTCAGCCAAAAGGAGGCGCTCCGGGCGGTAAACGGGGCCCATCTTTCCGGGCACGGCGGGACCAATGACGGAATCATCGGCGCTGCCGCTGCAGTGGGCCTAACGGCGGCAGGTTGGTACGGCCGCTTCATCGAGTTCGGTGCGCTGCGCGAGTTCCCCGAGGCGGTGCGGGTTGGAGACCTGGAGCAGGCCGGCATCCTGGTGGTCTCCATGGACCGAGACGCGAGGGTTCCCGCCCCGGACGAGATGGTCGTCACCAAAGGGTGGCTCCGGCCTCGCCTCTGGGGGGGACGGGCCGTTGTGGGTGTGATTCCCAATGGCAACGGCCTCTGGGAATCCCTGGGTGGAAGGCGGAGGGATCGCCGCTCTCGTTCATAATGCCGGTTAAGAAGCAGATGGCTTTGTGCGCGCTTTGTGCACGCTTCGAAAGTGCTTGATGAAGCTGGTGAGATTCTCGACCTGTTTCTCCATATGGTCCACCCAGGCGGCGAGCACTTCCTCGCCTTCGGGTGTCAGGCGGTACACCCGTTTTGCCGGTCCCACCCCCTCGGTTTCCCAGGACGAGGAGACCAGTCCGTTTTCTTCCAGCTGACGCAGATGCCGGTAGATCATCCCCGGCGGCGCCTGGCCCTTCATGAAGCCGAATTCCTGAATGCTCTTGATCAGCTCGTACCCATAGGATGGCCCACGGAAGAGCCCCATAAGCAGCGAGGGCTGAACATAGCGCTCTCTTCTTCCCTGGCCTGAACGACTTTCTCGTTTCGTGCGTTCGCTCATATTCCTGTTGACTTATATCCTAAAAGGATATAGATTAAAGAATAATATATGTGTCAGAAGAGATTTTGGATGCTTGAACCCCGGTTGTCCGGGAGAGGAGGCAGCCATGAGTGCTACGATCTTCGTTCGTGAACGGCGCAAGGTGCAGCAGGGCGAAAAGAAGCCGCGCTTCAGAGTGGTCGGTGTGAGCGGGGGCGATGTGAAGATCTACGTTAAACATATGCGGAAGAAAGAGCTCGATCAGCTGGCCGAGGCTACCGGAGCCAAGGTGGTGTTTCTCAAGGCCGGCAAGGAGGAGAAGAGCGGCGCTTGAGAGCGATCCGCACCCGTCTGGTGCCACCACGCCGCCGCACGTCATTCCTTGTAAATTATGGTGCCGACGTGCTTTCCCTCGAGAGCTGCCAGGATGTGCTCCGGGTGGTTCAGCGCGTCGATGATCTGGAGCTCCTTGAGACACTTCGCCCTCTGGAGCAGGGTGAGTATGGGCCGCTCGATGATGAGATCATCCAGGTCCAGCTCGAGGAGCTTTTTTGCTGAGATCCGGTCGAAAAAGTGCATCTTCTTCCGTTGCGCCTTCGGGACCTTCTTCGGGTCGCGGTCGAAAAGACCTCTTTCATCCTTCAGGAAAATGAGGGAGCGGGCACCGATATTCTCAGCCAGGAGGAAAGCGCCGCAATCCGTTCGGTGGGGGGGGATGGACCCGAATTCTGCCGGATGCTCAAAGAAGCCGTAGGGAGGAATTCCATACGTGATGGGGAGATACCCGAGCTGGCAGAACATGGTGAGCTGCTCCAGATTGTCGCCGTGGCCGATCTTAACGCCACCGTACTTGTTGAGGAGGACACTGAGCATCTCGGCGTTCTGCCATGAAACTTTGTCTCCCAGCTTGGAGAGCACACCGGTCGGCATGCCGAGGTCGACACCGATGCTGTACACATGACGGGCCCGCGTGCCCCCGCCGGTCATCAAAATGATCTTGTGCTTTTCCTTGGCCCTGATAAGCACGTCGACTACCGGCAGTACCGCATCACGCCCACGGTCGATGATGCTCTGGCCCCCGATCTTGATCACGTTGATTTCCGGCTGCATCCGGAAGTATTCCTTGGCTTCCGTCCGCTTGAGGAACTCCTTGCTCACCAGAGATTCCCCCATGAGGGGAGAATCGATGTGGAGTCTTCCTTTCCCGGGACTCTCTTTAACAAGTCTTGGCATCCGCTACCATCCTTTCAAGAGGCGCTGTTGGCGATGTTAGTATCCTGCCTGAACCTCCGCTGTCGGGACGAGCTGAGAAAAAATTTCCCCGAAAATGTATGTTGTCTGCCAAGGTCTGTCAACCTTCCCGGCAGGAGATACTCGTTCGCCGTTCGCCCGACGAGGCTGCTTGAGGACGGGAGGTGGTGCCGTCTCTCGCCCTTGGCGAAGATGCTCCCACAGGAAAAGAATTGTTTCAGCGCAAGTTTTCCCCTTCTGCGTTGTTCTAACAGTTGAAAAGCCAACACACGCACCGCGGTGAAATGCTGGCCAAGAGCTGGCGACGGGCGAAGACAGGCGGCGTTCTTATGGAGCGATCTGTATAGGGAAGTCACCTCCGGGTTTCCCGGTGGTGGCTGTGACGACGATCCGAGGGGTCGAGACGGGAGGTCGACTAACGTGACCGGGGAGACTCAAGCAGGTACGGTCGAAGGGGAGCTTGGCGGCAAAGCGAAGGTGGCCGTCAAAAGACAGAAGAACCTCTTCAATCGAATGGAGTGGGCAGGGGCGATGGGCGACATCGGCACCTTGATCCCCTTTGTGGTCGCCTACATCACCATCGTGAAGGTCGACCCGCTCGGGCTCCTGCTTATGTTCGGCATTGCCGAGATTGTGGCCGGGCTCTACTACAGAACGCCGATCCCTATCCAGCCCATGAAGGCCATTGGCGCGGCGGCGATTGCGGGCGGCATAAGCCCGCCGGCGCTCTTCGGATCGGGACTTACCACGGGGATTTTCTGGTTTGTCGTCGGCGTTACCGGCGCGATCCGCTGGATCGCCAAGCTGGCCACCAAACCCGTTGTGCGCGGGATCATGCTCGGCCTGGGTCTTTCCTTCATCGTCGAAGGAATCAACCGGATGCGGACGACGCCAGTGTTGGCTGGTGTCGCCCTTGTTGTTACCTATCTTCTCCTGAGCAATCCAAAAATTCCGGCAATGTTTCTCCTCTTGGTTATTGGGGTCGTATCTGCCGTTATCATGAACCCCAACCTAGCCTCGGAATTGGCCACGATTCACATCGGCTTTAAATTACCGGCCTTCGAAGTCAGTCGCATGACCTGGAACGACATCCTGACGGGAACGCTACTCTTCACCATACCCCAGATCCCACTCACGCTCGGCAATGCCGTCATTGCCATCACTGCCGAAAACAACGAACTGTTTCCCGACCGACCGGTAACCGAAAGGAAAATCGCCCTTTCTCAGGGAATCATGAACCTTATCGCACCGTTCTGGGGAGGCGTCCCCATGTGCCACGGAGCCGGGGGAATGGCGGGCCACGTACGATTCGGCGCGCGGACGGGTGGGGCCCTGGTCATCCTGGGAACCATGATTATCACCATTGCCCTCTTTTTCAGTGACTCCGTGGCGCTCATTTTCAAGATCTTCCCGAATGCGATCCTGGGGGTGATCCTTTTCTTCGCTGGCACAGAATTGGCGGTGGTGGTGAGAGATATCGGCGAGAAGAAGACTGATTTCTACGTGATGCTGATCGTGGCCGGCTTTGCCATGTGGCATATGGGAGCCGCGTTTATCGTCGGCGTCGTGCTCGACAATGCCCTGAGGAGAGGTTGGATAAAGATCTAAGGAGGCGATGAATTCGGTTCAAGATGTGGTCGGCAGGTCACTTCGCCTCGGCGCATCGCCAGAGTCGTCTTGCCCCTGAGGAGATTCAGAACTATGCTGGCGCTTTCGGCGGTGATACCGAACGGGCACATAATCTCCTCCGCGCCGGTGGGTCGAGTTTCATGGGCGATCCAGATATCGAACTCTTGCGGGCTATCGCCGGGGGCGACCACCTGGCGTTCAAGGGCTTGGTGGAGCGGTACCAGAGCCGACTGCTCAATTTCCTTTTCCGTTACCTGCGGGACCGGCAGGCGGCGGAAGACTTGACCCAGGAGGTGTTCTTGAAAGTCTACCAGGCTGCTCCCCGCTTTGAACCGCGCGCAAGAGTGAGGACCTGGATTTTCACCATAGCCTACAACTTGGCCGTGAACGAGTTGCGGCGACGCTGGAGACGAAGACTCTTTCGCCTCTTGGTCCCCGAGGATCCGGAAATCGAGGCCCCCGAAGCTGGTAACCGTCTGGAGCTTGAAGAGACGATGGCTGAGTCGCTGCGCCTGCTTCCTCACAACCAAAGAGCCGCGCTGCTGCTACGGGTGCGGGATGAGCTTTCATACCAGGAGATCGCGGAAATCCTCGGGGTTTCGCGCGCCAGCGTGGAATCCCTTCTGTTTCGGGCTCGCGACCGCCTGCGGCGTCTCCTGCGCAACCGCGGGGCGAGGTGACCCATGAGATGCGTCGACGTGAAAGAGAGGCTCTCCGCGTATGTTGACCGAGAGCTGGACGCGGCCCTCCAGCGGTCGGTAGGGGAACATCTTGACGGTTGTGTGAGATGTCGGGAGGAGTTGGCGGCTCTCAGGGCGATCGACGCTGAGATCCAAGCGTTGCCACAAGTCGGCATGGGTCCGGAATTTGCCGAAGCCGTGACCGTGAGAGCCTGCAAGGATTTCCTCGCGCGAGACGGGTCGCATGTCGTTCGTACCGGCCCGTTTGCGAGGTTGGAGAACCTTCTCGAGGCTCTCTTCGAGGTGCTGGAGGCTTCCGGCTCAGTAAGGACACGCACGCTGGACGAGTTCTCCGATTTTCCTCCCCTGTCAATGGGCTACGTGTACTGCAGACTCCTGGGACTCTGCACAGGAGACTAAGCGATGACCCTCGTCTCTTTCCTTCTCGGCCTTGTTTCCGGGTTGATCCTAGTAGCCGCTTCCGTGGCAGCGGTCTACTGGCACCTCAAGAGGAGAAGGTCCCGGCGGCTCAACATCCAAGGGTACCTGGATCTGATCCCCGACCTCAGCGAGGAGCAGCGCAGGCAGGTCCAGGAGATTCGCCGCGTCTTCCTCCCCAAGGTGGCTAAGATCAGGCAGCAACTGTATCTCAAGCGAGCCGAGCTGGCGGACCTCCTCTTCACTGAGTCGCCCGACCGGCAGAAGATCTTCGCGGTGGCGGATGAAATCCTCCACCATCAGTCAGAGCTGGAACACGAAGTGATCGATCACATTCTCGAGGAAAGACAGATCCTCACCCCGGCTCAAGAACGGAGGTTCTACACCATTATTGTGGACCAGTTCGGCTCAGGAGGCCTCGGTGTCCACGACGTGAAGGGGAGGCGAACCTAAGGGGCTGGCGCCTGCGGCGCCAGCCAGGAGAATCTTGTCGGCAGAAAAAAAGCCTCCGGGGCGACTCCCCGGAGGCTTTTTCGTTTCAGGTTTAGGCAGAGTGGCAACCTACCAATACCAGGAGAGACCAGTTGCGAATTTGTAGGCATCGTCCTCGTTCTTGACCGGGCTGAAGCCGTCATCCGCGAATAGGTAGCCGAAGGCCGCCTTGAGCTCGAGCCCGTCCACGATCCCCTGGGCCAAGCGGATGTAGAGGGAGGTGCCGAGCTTGTTGTCCTTCTCCTCCACAGTGCCAGTTGGGAGCTGATTCGACGTTCTCGACGGAACGTCCTCGACAAACTGCATGTAAGCGCCGCCGACCTGAAGCAGGGTCTTCTCGAACGGTTTGAAGTCCACATGGGCGCCGATGGCCCAGAGGTTGGTCAAGACCTTGGTCTGGTTGCTCCGGGTGAGCCCGGTAGAGCTCACGTTGTTGATGTTGACGCCCTGCGATGCGGTTGTATGAAAGCTTTTGTACGTGGCACTCTCATCGTCAAACCAGCCGAGAAAGACGACCTCGTCCATATTGTAGGTGTTTCGGCCGTCAAGACCCGGGGTGACGTAGGTCTTGATGTCGTCGCTGCCGCTCGGCTGGCCTGAGCCGTAATAAAAGTCCAGGCCGATCACGACCGGGTCAACCCTCACGGTGCCGCCAGTAGTGATCATCCAGCCTTTGAAGTCGGCGCTGCCCCCACCGGTCAGGTCAACCGCGCCGAAGTTCTTGCCGCCGGTGAAGTAAAGGGTGAACAGGTCCGCCTTGTAATCGGCATCCAGCACCAGGTTGTAGAGGTTAAAGTCCCGGCTGGGGTTGTCGAAGGTGGTATTGATCCAGGTGCCGGCGAGGTCCAGGGACAGGGCCTGCGTCGGGTCGAAGCGGATCGCAGCCGCCCAGAGGTCCCAATCGTCGTGGGAGGTGAAAGGAGTTTCCGGGGTGTTGGCCGCTGAAAAGGCCGCCTGGATACTTCCCGTACCATACAGGCTCTCGTTGGTGGGCTGCGAGTTATCCTGCAGCCGAGAGTAAACCAGGGAAACCTTCACCGGGTGGAACTTGCCCGTCACCACGATGCCGTTGGTATCGTCGTCAAAGGCAAGGCCCCTGCCGAGCTTAGCGGGAAGGACTCCCACCATGGCGTTGAGCGGCGTGTTGGGGACATTGAAGTCGATGTACGCATTCTTGACCTCGCCGCCGGAGTTCGCCGCGGTCTGAGTGGAGTTGTCGCTCCGGTCGAGAGAACCGCCGTCGGTGCTGGTGGTGCCGAGCCGACCGTTGCCCCAGATGTCGTCGATCTCATACTTGAAGACCGCCTTCAGGTTCTCGCTGCCAGTGGCAGTGAAATAGAGGCGAAACCGGGTGTAGAAGCCGTTCAAGTTGTCATCGAGGTCGTTCGTGCCATCCTTCATGTTGTTGAAGCTGTAGTACCTAGTCCAGGCCTGGCCCCCGAACTTGAAGTCGGCGGCGGCGGCAGGAAGCGAGACCAGCGCCACGATGGCTGCCACCGCTACCAGAAAAAGAAATAGCCGCCTCATAGATCCTCCTTGTCTCGTACTCTCGTCTCCTTGCTGAACTGCGCCCCAAGCCTCTTCTCCGCGATATCACCTCCCTCCCTGGTTGCAGTGTCCTCACCTGCGAAGCCCTCGCACCCCGCTGCCTCACGCCCCGCCAAAATAACGGGCCCCATGCGCAGGGCGTCAGGCGGGCACGAGTTTGAAATCGGCTTTGGCCGACGTCAGTTGCGCCATCATCATGTGGGGTGGACCTTCCACCCCGGTGGTCATACTGCCACACCCGCGCAGGCGATCATGGTCGCCAAAGCAGTCCACCGGCGCCGACAGCCGGACTTACTCGGCAAACTTCCTGGCGTAAGCGGCATCGTTGTACAATGCCTCGCCGTAGCGTTCCTTGCCGTAGTCCTGGATGAGCTTTTGCCCCTCTGCCGACGCCACGAAGTCGATGAAGCGGACGGCGGTCTTCTGGCCCCGGGTCGCTCCCTCAGGCTGGCAGAGGGTGTGATAGGTGTTGATCAGCACCGGATCCCCGCGGAAGAGAACGGTGAGGTTGGGGAGACTCTTCTTCTCCGCCACCCAGGTGCTGCTATCCGTCATGAAATAGCCCTTCACATCGTTGGCCTTCCTCATGGTGGCCGTCATGAAGTCCTTGGTGACGATATACCAATCGCCAGAAGGGGTTGTTTCCGCCTTCTTCCAGATATCCATCTCCTTCTTGTGGGTGCCGGAGTTGTCGCCCCTGGACACAAACTTCGCCCTGGCTTCGGCTATTCTCTTGTAGGCCTCTGCCGCCGTTTTCGTCTTGGCGATCCCGGCAGGATCATCGGGCGGGCCGACGATGTAAAACTCGTTGGAGCCAATGAGGATTCGCTTGATCGCCCACCCTTCCTGGATGGCGGCCTTTTCCTGCGCCGGGGCGTGGACCATGATCATGTCCACCTTCTTTTCCTTGAGCAGCGCCATGGCCTCCCCCGTGCCGGCCTTCTTCCAGCACAGGGTCGCGCCGGCCTTCTTAGAGAAGGCCTCCGCCAGCACCTTCAGGAGTCCCAATTCGCCAGGGCTCCCGGTAGCAACGCTGAAGGTCTCTGGACCTTTGCCGTACGTCTCGTCGCACTCG
>JAGFXI010000328.1 GCA_017861095.1 Deltaproteobacteria bacterium
AATTCTACCTCGACGGCACCCGTTACGGGAGTGCGGCATTGAGGTTGCATCCGGAGACGCCGAAAGGGCGCTGCGATGTTTTTTCGAAGGCCAATCTCATACGGCGGATCCTTCTCCCACAAAACGCGAGCCCGGAATCTCGAGCGGTTGGCCGCTGAGACCTTCGATCTGGTTGTGATCGGCGGGGGGATCACCGGCGCCGGGATCGCGTGGGACGCGGCCATGCGCGGGATGAAGGCGGCCCTCCTCGAGAAGGGGGATTTTGCCAGCGGCACGAGCAGCAAGTCCTCGAAGCTGATCCATGGGGGGCTTCGCTACCTGAAGCAGTTGGACATAAAGCTCGTCAAGGAGTCGCTCTCCGAGCGCGAGAGACTGCTTAAACTTGCCCCCCATCTGGTTCACCCGGCCTCTTTTCTCATTCCCATCTACTCTGGCTGGATGGAGCGGCTGGAGCTTCGAATCGGTTTGAAGGGATACGATATCCTCGCCGGGGCCACCACACTCCCCCAGCATCGTAACCTCTCGGCCGAGGAGGTGCTCAACGAGGAGCCTTTGCTGCGGCAGGACCACCTTGCCGGTGGATTCGTCTACTACGACTGCCTGGTAGATGACGGTCGGCTCACCCTGGCGACCATCAAATCGGCCCACGAGCAAGGCGCCGTGGTGACGAACTACACCCGGGCGGTGGCGCTCGGCGAAGCAGATGGATTCTTCCGGGTCGGGTTTCGCGAGGTCGTGACCGGAGGGGAGGGTGAGGCCCGGGCTCGGGTCGTGGTCGCCGCTGCCGGGCCGTGGACGGACGAGCTCCTCCAGCTCCACGATCATCCCGAGCCCATACTCCGTCCCACCAAAGGGGTGCAC
The DNA here is from genome assembly GCA_017861095.1 of Deltaproteobacteria bacterium. Lineage (GTDB taxonomy): Bacteria > Desulfobacterota > Syntrophobacteria > BM002 > BM002 > JAGFXI01. The sequence goes on from JAGFXI010000328.1 coordinate 862, forward strand.
ATCGTCTTCCCGAGGACTCGCCTCGCCATCCGTCAGGTGGTTGTCGCCCCCACCGAGGACAAGCGGATCCTTTTCGTGGTCCCGAGGGGTGACTTCACGTTCGTCGGCACGACGGATACCGACTATTCCGGTTCCCTGGACAAGGTGCTGGTTGAGGCCTCGGATGTGGGCTACCTCCTTCAGGCCCTCGACTATTGCTTCCCGTCGCTCCAGCTCCGGGCGGCGGACATCGTCTCGGCCTGGGCGGGACTCCGGCCTCTCGTGCGCGAGGAGGGTTCGCCTTCCGCGGTGAGCCGTGACTACCGGATGACCTTCCACGAGGACGGCCTTGCGGTCATCGCCGGCGGGAAACTCACGACCTATCGGAATATGGCGAAGAGCCTTGTCAATCTGATCCTGAAAAACTATGCTCACCGGCTCCCTGGAACCTTCGGTCCATGCCAGACCGCAGAGAGCGCCCTTACCGGAGGGGAAATGGCGGAGTTCCCCTCGTACCTGAAGGCCCAATCCCTCGGGCTCATGGGGCGGTGGGGACTCTCTCGCCGCACCGCCGAGCACTTGATCCAGAGCTATGGCCGAAATCATCTGGATATTCTGGCCTTGGCGCTTCAGGACAAGGGGCTCGTGGAACCCTTGGCGCCCGGATGCCCGGTGATTCGAGCCGAGGTGGTCCACGCGGTCGAGGAGGAAATGGCTCTCACCCTCGAGGACTTCATGGCGAGGCGGACAGGGTTACTCCACTTTGATGCCGACCAGGGCATGGGGGTAGCAGAGGAGGTATCCCACCTCATGAGCAGGCTCCTGGGCTGGGACCGCTGGCGCCGGAAGGCGGAGATCAAGCGCTATCGCGAGGCTGTCGCCGATATGTTCCACTTCAGATCGGAGTCTCGCTAGGGGGCAGACTGCGCCGATCCCACGCCTAAATGACAGGTTTCTCCCTCTCTCGATACTGCTCGAGGAGTTCCCTCACTCGTGGGAGGAGCTGGAGGTTCTCCACGGGAAAACGGGAGAGAGCGGCGAGAAATACCTCAATCTGCTCTTCTGTCCTGAGCCTCTTGTCAACGAAGAGCAGGTGCTGATCACGGAGTCGGCACAGTCCGCTTCGGGTTCCGGGAAGCTTCTCGTGAACCACCTGAATGCCGAGCCTCGCCGCAGCCGACTCGAGCTCCATGAGGAGCCTTGTCCCCCGCATTGGTGGCCTACCCGTGGAGCCGGTGGTTTTCTCCCCGTCCCCCTCCGGTTTTCCTGACTGGGGAATCATCTCGAACAACTACCCCGCAGTCTGCTCGACAGGCCAAAAAAGCGCCCCCATCGGCGCCGTGTTACCCCGGGTCTGTCGCGATCGCCGATGGGGGCCTGTGAAAGGAGGTGAGGAAATGAAGAGGCTAGGAGGTGTCGCTCTTCGCCCTGTTTAATAGCACTAACCATGCCAAGGTTGCGGTCCCAGCAACACGCACCTTCCTACCCCAGCACGACTCTCTCCACTTCCCGTATGCGTTGGCCCAGAAACGGCTCTCCGAGATCGCGAAATCTTTCAGGATCATCGGTTGTAAGGTATCTTCTCCTCCCGTCCTTGGCGAGTCTCGCCTCGATTTCCGGGTGACGCCTGAGATAATCCGTCAGTTTTTCCGCCACGATCCCCGGGGGGTCCAGCACCCGACAGTTCTTCCCCATGATCCTCTCTATATCCTTGCGCAGGAACGGGTAATGGGTGCAGCCGAGGACGAGGGTGTCGATCTTGCTGTTCTTCAAGGGTCGCAGGTACTTCTTGAGAATCCTGTTGGTTTCCGGCTTCCCGACCCACCCCTCTTCCACGAGGGGTACGAGGAGGGGGCACGCCTGACCGAAGATTTTCAGGCCGGTTCGGAGCTTATTCAGCTCCTGGTCGTACACGCCGGATGCAATGGTGGCGCGGGTGCCGATGATGCCGACCCAGCCGTAGCGGGTCGCCTCCACCGCTGCCTCCGCGAGCGGGATTACCACCCCGAGGACGCGCTCCGTCGGGTGATGCGCGGGCAGCCACTGTTGCTGGATCCGGCGCAACGCCTTGGCAGAGGCGGTATTGCAGGCGAGGATGATGAGGACAGCACCGCGAGCAAAGAGGAATTCCACCGCCTGACGGGTGTACTCGTGGATGACCTCCTGTGACTTGTTGCCGTAGGGCGTGCGGGCGTTGTCCCCGAGGTAGAGATAGCCGTAATCGGGCAACGCCCGCAGGAATGCCTTCAGTATGGTCAGGCCGCCGAGGCCCGAATCAAACACCCCGATCATACCAACCCAGGATTGCTGTTTGAATTGCCACAGACCTGTTGCCTCCCCTCAAACAACGGAAACATCATGCACGGTAGTATACCCCATACCGACGCTCCACCGTGCTCCCCAGGTGCTAGGGAATCTCTTGCTGCCGTAACAGAACCTCCAGAATTTCCGCTGCGCCGCGGACGAAGACCGGACAGAGGGTGCTGAAGAGCTTCTTGTCGGCGGCCTCCTGCCGTCCTGACGGCGTACCCAGATCCACTCCGGCGAGGAGCTCTC
>JAGFXI010000329.1 GCA_017861095.1 Deltaproteobacteria bacterium
GGGCCACAAAGGGCACCCTCCGTAACATCGCCAAGGGGAAAGGTCTCGACAGCTCCGGCTCGCCGTCGAATGATCTCTCCGGCGCCGGCCGGGTCGCTCCTCTGGTCTACTGCTACAGGAACGACCTCGATGCCCTCATCCGCGCCGCCCGAGCGCAGACCCAGATGACCCACGCCGATCCTGCCACGGTGGACAGCGCCGAGTTCTTCGCCAGGGTCACCTTCAAGACCCTCGGCGGCGCCTCGCCGACGGCGGCCATCCGGGAAGTGGCGAAGGAAAGGTTCGCCGACACAACCATCGCCGAGTGGGTCCAGGACGGGATCGACTCTCGGGACCAAGAGAGCGTCCCCGCCGTCGGGAGCCTCGGTCAGAGCTGTCACACGCCCGATGCCTTCCCCGCAGTGATCCATCTCATCGTCAAGCACGAGCGCAATCTGCAAGAGGCCCTCATCCAGTCGGTCATGGCCGGCGGCGATTCCGCGGCCCGGAATATGATCGTCGGGATGGTCCTCGGAGCCCATCTCGGCAAGGGGAGCCTCCCGGATGACTGGATCACGGGTCTGAAAAAGGGGGAGGAGATCAGGAGCCTGCTCGGCCAGCTCAAATAACCTACTTCTCAAGACCTGGTTAGTATGGCGACGGCCTTCCTCGGCACATGCGACCGCATCGCGCGGTATCTTACCGTGCGCCTTCTGATCACCTCCTCGGAATCGGGACCGGCTCGGCCGACTTCCTCGAGCCCTGCCGGGATGAGGCTAGCGATGGTTCGGAAAGCCGTAAACCTATTCGCACTCTGCCTGTTTCTCTGTGGCGCCGTCGCGGCAGCGCAGGAAGTCAGCAAGGGGACCGCCGCCATGACCGCGGCGGAACAGTGGCTTGCTCTGGTTGACGGGGGAAAATACGCGGAAAGCTGGAACGAAGCCTCCCAATACTTCAGGAACTCCGTTCAGCAGGAACAATGGGCGCCATCCCTTGAGGCCGGAAGGAAGCCCCTCGGGAAAGTGGTCTCGAGGGAAATGAAGAAAATGACCTACAAGACATCGTTGCACGGCGCTCCAGAAGGGGAATACATGGTCATCCAGTTTGCCACCTCTTTTGGCAAGAAGAGGGCGGCCGTTGAGACCGTCACGACGATGGCGGAGAAGGACGGGACTTGGCGAGTATCCGGCTATTACATTAAGTGAGCGATCCGCCCGCCGCACCCACCACCTAGCACGTTCGGTGACGCACACCGCTCTCCAGCACACAACTGAGGAGGCAGAGAGGGCACCCCCCGGTTACCAGCCTCCTCATCGCCACGGTCAACTGGGAGGACCCCAAAACTAGTGGGATGCCCCTCGTCCCTTTGACCGCCTCCAACATCTTGTGCCAGGTTCGAACCATCGACTCGGCAACCGCTGATCGTAAGGTGAACATTTCAATTTCACGATGATGTATCACTCACCAAATTTGCTGCGGGCCTTGGCAGCCATTTTGGCATTGAACTTTGTCGCATTAATTATGAATCTTTCGTGAGTTCCCTCGGAGATCTTGTCGACTCCGTCGTCGGCGATGAGAGAAAAGATTAGTTTCCGTCCCTCCACGTCCTCCAGTTTCCCGTTTACCGTTATTGTCAGGCCAGGAGGGGTCGCGGCCACATGACTCAGGTTCAAGTGGATACCAACCGTCTGTTCTTCAGGCCAGTCTATGTGTGGGTTGATTGCCTGAATGCAAGCCCATTCGAAGAGGCCCACCATGAACCCGGTGGCCAGGACCTTTGGCATAATCTGGAATTCAGGTGATTCGGGGTAAAGGTGGGGGACGGTCTTGGTTTCTGGGACTTTGAATTTGAATTCGAAAGTCAGGCCCGACTTGAGAGATGGTTTCACGGCTCGCCTCCGTTTTGACTGGACTTTTTTATTGTACGCGGCCAGTATTTCTGATAGTTTTATATTAGGCAAATTAATTCTTTTGATAACCTTCATTAGAGAACATTATTACCGATGGAATGGCAGCAAATCATAGGCTTTTACCAGGTAGCCAGACTTGGAAGCTTCACCAAGGCTGCGGCTGTCACCCTTCGGACTCAATCCGCCCTGAGTCAGCAGATCAAGGCTCTTGAGGAGGAGTTAGATTGTCAGCTTCTTGAACGAATAGGGAAGCGTACATTGCGCCTGACTCTTGTCGGCGAGAGGCTCTTCATCTTTTCGCAGGCGATTCTGGAGAGATACGATGATTTCACGGAGGAGCTAGATAAGCTTAAGGGCCTCAAGAAAGGGCGTTTGAGAATTGCGGCACCATTCACAACTCTTTACCATCTGTTCCCTCAAACGTTGAGGGATTACACGCAAGAATTCCCGCATGTTCAGCTGGTAATCCTCGACCGTTCACAGCAGAATGTTATCGAACTTGTGAAAAATGGAGATATCGACTTCGGTTTGGCTCTCGAATCTGAGGTGCCCAGGGATCTCAGCACACTTCGGTGGAAGGAGGTTGAAACTGTCGTGATGACGCCGGCGGGCCACCCCCTGGGCAAGACAGGGCGAGTCACCCTGAAACAGATTGCCAGATACCCCCTCATTCTACCTCCCGCCAGCCCCAGGTACAGGTGCCGTAGGACGTTATTGGAGGAGCGGTTTCAAAAACTCGGCATTGACTACCACATCGTCATGGAATCTTCCAACGTCGAGTTGAGCTCCCTCTATGTGGAGATGGGACTCGGTATCTCCTTTGCTACCGTTGTGAAAAATCTACCGGTCCTGGAAAAAAGAAAATTGGAATTCATTCCGCTCGGTCAAGTATTCAAACCGGATCACATTGCGATCGTGACGCGAAAAGGCAAGATTCTCGACTCGTACAAGAGGGCTTTTATCGATAAATTGCTGGGACAACCAGTCCTCGCTAACAACTGATGCCGCCGCGGCGGAGATGGCGTGAGACCTTCGATCGAGACAATTCAAGTAAACTGCCGTTGGGATCGCAATTTAGAGGCCGCGGCGAACCGACGAGTCGCAAACTGATGGGAGACACTGAGGCGAAAGTCAAGATCAAAGATCCGACCCGAATCACCAATCAACATTGGATAACTCATCACAGAATAAACCAGAGCCACCCTCCTGCCGTCACAGCCTCCGATAACCGGCTCGATTTCTACGAACCTGAGACCTGCCGAAGACTATACTGGAGGCAAATGCCTTACCGCCTTGCCGAAGTCCGCGCCTTTCTCCGGGCAGTCATAGCGGACAGGCCGATCCCTGCCGCTTCACCTTCTGTTGGTTCTGCGTCCACTCAAGCGTCCGCCTCAGCGGCGACCAGCCCAGGCCCGAAACCCCGTGCAGTGACCCTCTCGTCGATTTAACCCGCAATGTTGACCCCATCCGGTTGACGAGTTAGGAAAACCCCATAGCTTAG
>JAGFXI010000059.1 GCA_017861095.1 Deltaproteobacteria bacterium
GCAGTGGGAAAGACGGAGAAGGAGCTCGCGTGGCGCATCGAGCAGCTCATGCGGGAGCGGGGCGCCGAGTCGGTCTCCTTTCCCCCTATCGTCGCCTCCGGTCCGAATGCGGCATTGCCCCACGCGGTACCCACGGAACGCCCGTTGCAAGAAGGCGAGACCGTCATCTTCGATCTCGGCGCCAGGGCGGGACACTACTGCTCGGATATGACCAGGACCTTGATTCTCGGAGAACCGGACACAAGAGTGCGCACCATTTACGCCATCGTCCGGGAGGCGCAGCTTCGCGCCATCGCTTCGGTGCGAGCCGGGCTCTCCTCGCAGGATGTGGATCGGGTGGCTCGCGACTACATTGCCTCCGCCGGCTTCGGCGAGAACTTCGGTCACGGCCTCGGCCATGGCGTCGGGCTCGCTGTTCACGAGAAGCCGGGCTTCGGCAAGACCAACTCCATGGTCCTCGAGGAGAACATGGTGGTGACCATAGAGCCGGGAATCTACCTCCCCGGCTGGGGCGGGGTCCGTCTGGAGAACATGGTGCGGGTGACCGGGGACGGGTGTGAGGTGCTGAACAGGGACAATTCCTTCTACTCGTTTTAGCAGGAGGCTGAAAGACTCTGCCTCAGCGGTAGGTTGGCGCGAGACCGGGTAATCTCGTCGGCAAGGCCAGCCACGCCATGGCGTGGTCGCACCATGAATAAAATCGTGGTGTTCCGGCCCGCCTGCAGAGCCGTGGCACAAGGTTCGGCAGGCGTTCCGACAGGCCAGAGAGGTAAGAGGAGGCTCCAGATGCGCCTTGCCTCAGAGATCACTCGGTCTCCGACGTTCCGGACCTCGGTGGGTGTGACACCGTTTTCAGCAATCTGCGAGGCTGGAGATTCAGAGAGGGTACCACGGTGGGCACAGGTGATTTTCGGATCGAGATGGATTCCATGGGGGAGGTGAGGGTCCCGGCGACAGCCTATTACGGTGCTCAGACCCAGCGAGCCGTGGAGAACTTCCCCATCAGCGGTATCAGGTTTCCGCGGGCCTTCATCCGCGCGCTGGGACTGATCAAACGTGCCTGCGCCCGTGTGAACCTGGAGATGGGGTTCCTCTCTGCGGAGATCGCCCAGGCCATCATCGAGGCGGCCACCGAGGTGGTGGAGGGGAAGCTTGATCAGGAGTTCGTCCTGGACGTCTTCCAGACGGGCTCCGGCACCTCCACCAACATGAATGGCAACGAGGTGATCGCTAACCGGGCCATCGAGATACTCGGGGGTACTCGGGGGAGCAAGTCCCCGGTTCATCCGAACGACCACGTCAACCGCGGCCAGTCGAGTAACGATGTCATCCCGAGCGCCGTTCACCTTGCCGCCGCCGAGAAGATCCATCGCGGCCTCCTCCCGGCGCTCAGGGGTTGCGAACAGGAGATGCTCGCCAAGAGCGAGGAGTTCGATCAGATCGTGAAGATCGGCCGCACCCACCTCCAGGATGCCACGCCGGTGCGTCTCGGGCAGGAGTTCGGCGGCTACGCCCGGCAGCTGATCCTGGCCAGAGAGCGGCTGGTTCAGGCCCTCGCGGGCCTCATGGAACTGGCTCTCGGGGGCACCGCAACCGGCAGCGGCCTGAATGCTCCTCCCGGATTTGCCCCCAAAGTTATCGCTCTCCTGGCCGAGGAGACCGGTCTTCCCCTGGTGGAGGCCCGAAATCACTTCGCCGCCCAGGGCGGCCAGGACGCCCTGGTAGCTGCGAGCGCCGCGCTCCGAGGCCTTGCAGTGACGCTCACCAAGATGGGGAATGACCTCCGATTGCTCGCATCGGGTCCGCGGTGCGGTCTCGGCGAGCTCCAGCTTCCAGAGGTGCAACCGGGCTCGTCGATCATGCCCGGTAAGGTCAACCCGGTGATCATCGAATCCCTCCTCCAGGTGGCGGTCCAGGTCGTGGGCAATGACCTGGCAGTCGCCCTGGGCGGACAGGCGGGAATCCTGGAGCTCAACGTGATGCTGCCGGTCATTTGCCGCAACCTCCTGGAGTCCATCGAGCTCCTGAAGAACGGGATTGCCAACTTCACGGAGCGCTGTCTGAAAGGGCTCGCCGCCAACAAAGCCAGATGCCGGGAGCTGGTGGAGGAGAGCCTGGCCCTGTGTACCGCCCTTGCGCCGGAGATCGGTTACGACCGGGCGGCGAAGCTCGCCCGGGCCGCGTACGAGAGCGGCAAGCCGGTCCGGGAAGTGGTTCTCTCAGCCGGGCTGTTGCCAAGGGAAAAGCTCGAAAGCCTCCTGGATGTCGAGGAGATGACGAGGCCGGGCGTCCCGGGGCGGGCGAAACCGAAGACAAAGGGCGAAGATGGCTGAGGAGCGGAAGGCCTCTTTCGCCGGCGAGACACGTGCCGCCTGGCAAGAGCCGCAGCACGGGAGCACGGCAAGCTTCCCCCGAAGGCGGGGCCATATGGCCAAAATCATCTCTTTTGATGACGGCCGAAAGGTCGAGGACAACCTCATCTGCAGGCAGCCTCTGGAGTTTCGTCGGGGCGACTGGTACGAGGGTCAGGTGATCCAGGCGCTGCGGATGGAAGCGGAGAAATATCAGGCTCACCGGCGCGAGGCGCTTATCGGCGGCCATCGCCACATCAAGTTCCTTCCCGAGCATGTTGCTCTTGTGGGGGGCTGGGATCATACCATCCTGGCCCTCTACCGATGGCGGCAGAGCGACAGGCAGGCTCGGGAGGTCTATCGCCTGGCAGGGCTCATGGAGTGCGTAGTAAACGCCTCGTGTCCCATCCTCCGCACCGACCTTCTCCACAGCCTCTACAAGATGATCCTCGATCTCCGCAAGCGCCTGAACGTATCCTGGCGCGGTGGCTCATCCCATTTCCTTCTCCCCATCCATTCTCACCTTTACGAGCGTAAGGGATTCTTCGAGCGGATCTGTCAGGCGGACACGATGAAGACACTTTACGAGGTGGTGGAGCAGGAGACAACCGCGCAGTTCAACCTCCTTGCTGCGGAATATGTCTTCTACTTGCCGCAGAGCATCGTGCAGCGGGAGGGCTGAGGAGAGTCAGGTCCCGAAAGCGGGCCGGCGGACCCAGCCCGCATTATGCACGAACCACCGGCACGAAAAATGCAGAAGTAAGCACGCGCCATCGCCAGGAACAGAGGGAGCCGAGGCGCGCGGTTCCGTAGCACCCGCCTCCTCGTCGGTTCGTCAGGGGAAGTGCCCACCGAGTCCCCTTCACCGCATCCTAGATCCGCCGGCCGCACAGGAAGTGATCCTATGCCCACGTGGCCCTTTCGCTACCAGCTAAGCGTACAGGATCGACTGCGACGCTCGGTCTACGAGGTGTTGCGGGATCAGATGGACGTGTACCTTATCAAGCACGGGCTGATCGACTCCTACGAGAACTTTCACCGGGCGGGCGAGTCTTACCCCTTCGTGCCCAAGAAGGAGCTAAAGCCGAGATCCCGGGCGGTGGAGAAGGAATACGTCCTCCACAACCGTTTCCTCGCAATCTTCTGCGAGTCGAACATCCCCAGCCGCTTCAAGAAGTTCATTCGTTTCTTCGACAGCAACAAGGTCGCCAAAGAGGCGATCGGCGAGCTCACCTGCGTGCAACTCCACCGAAAATACACCAAGAACTTGCGCTACTTTGACAATCTCGGCTTCCAGGACTTGGTAGTCGATCTCCTGCCGGTGGACTATGCGTTGCTGATCCAGAGGGCGCCGTCGGCGAGGAGCCGCAACCGCTACGCCCTCACCCATTTTCGCGTGCGGATCGACTGGCCCATCGACAATGCCACAGAGCAAATGGCGCAGCAGCTTCGTTATGTCTCCAAAGAGCTTTACGAAAAGGGAGAGAAGTACGCCCAGAGTCTGCAGAACAAGCTTTTCGAGTCTTACGGGTTCCACTATGCGGTGGGCGGGCTTCGCACCGCCGCGGTGATCGCAGCCCAGTTCCTCAAGCAGATGGAGTTTATCTCCACGATCTATGTGTGCAGCGCGGAATCCCGGACCCTGACACGTATCAGCGAGCGGGGTGTGAAGAAGTTCATCCTCATCAAACTTCCCATCGCGGAGATCTCCCGGGTCGCCGCCGAGAACGGCCTGAGCTTTGACAGCTTCGTGGAACGGTACCTGGTCGATATGCAAGACGGCTATGGGGTGGGGATCTTTCAGGTGGTGTACCGGCCCGCCTTACATGCGAAGCCGCCCGAGGACGGGAAGCTTCGAAAGCTGCGGCCCGACTACCAGTGGCAGACCGTGACCAGCCAGCTCCTCATCCCGCTTCCTGCCTACTCGGAGACCTATCCGGTGCCCTACAGTACGATCTACCTGCCGGAATAAAAAGAACCGGGGGGCAGATCCCCCTGCCTGCGGCGCCATGCTAGGTTCTAAAGGCGGAGCGTCCCGAGTAAACGGCTGATGCTCCCAGCTCCTCCTCGATCCGGAGCAACTGGTTGTACTTGGCAAGGCGGTCCGTGCGGCTCAGGGAACCGGTCTTGATCTGACCGATACCGGTTGCCACCGCGAGATCGGCAATGGTGGTGTCTTCCGTTTCCCCCGAGCGGTGTGAGATGACCGCGTGATAGCCGGCCCCTCGGGCCATATCGATGGCAGCGAGAGTTTCGGTCATCGTGCCGATCTGGTTGAGCTTGATCAGGATGGAATTCGCCACCCCCTCTTGGATACCCCGGGCAAGAATGGCGGTATTGGTGACGAAGATGTCGTCACCCACGAGTTGAATCCGGTCACCAAGCTGCTGAGTGAGGAGCTTCCAGCCCGCCCAGTCATCCTCCGCCATGCCGTCCTCCAGCGAGATTATTGGGTACCGGCCCACCCAATCGGCATAGAAGTCCACGAGGGATTCGGAGGTCTTCCTCGGCTCCTTCTCTGCCGTCATCAGATATCGGCCTTCCTGGCAGAAGGCGCTTGCAGCGGCATCGAGGGCGATGGCGATGTGCTCGCCGGGGGTGTAGCCCGCCTTGTCGATGCTCTCCATGAGCACTTCCATGGCCTCCTCGTTGGACTTCAGGTTGGGCGCGAAGCCACCCTCGTCACCCACGCCGGTATGATAGCCTCTGGACTTGAGCACCCGCTTCAAGTGATGAAACGTCTCCGCTCCCATGCGAAGGGACTCCGAGAAGCTCTGCGCCCCTACCGGGACGATCATGAACTCCTGTATGTCGACGTTGTTGTCGGCATGGAAGCCGCCGTTGATCACATTCATCATGGGAACCGGCAGGATACGGGCGTTTACGCCGCCAAGGTATCGAAAGAGGGGAAGGCCTGATTCCGCCGCCGCCGCTTTGGCAACGGCGATGGAGACGCCGAGGATGGCATTCGCTCCGAGACGGCTCTTGTTCTCCGTGCCGTCCAGCTGGATCATCTTGCCGTCAACCGCCGCCTGATCATAGGCATCCATGCCCGCCAGCTCGGGGCCCAGAGTCTTGTTCACGTGGGATACGGCCTTGATAACCCCCTTTCCGAGGTAGCGATTGGGATCGTTGTCGCGGAGCTCCAACGCCTCTCGCTGTCCGGTGGAAGCCCCGGAGGGCACAGCCGCCCGACCCAGGAACCCGCTGTCCAGACGTACGTCCACCTCCACCGTGGGGTTGCCACGAGAATCCAGAATCTCCCGTGCCCTGACGTCGGTGATTTCACTCATGGCGCTCCTCCCCCTTACCCGGGTGCCCTGATTTCATGAAAAATACCGAAAAATCATGCGGCTTTGTAACACAATCAGGGAGCGGACGCAATCCCTTCGGGAGGATGGATGAACCTCCGGGGTTGCCGACGATGTAGGGCGATCCCGTGTGGGCCGAAGCCCACGAGCGATAGCCTGCTTGTTCTTTACCAAAAAGGGGCCGAATCTCCAGATCAGAGAGCGGCTTTGGGGACGTGAATGAGCTGCCCTACCTTGACGAGGTTGGACTTGAGGGCGTTTAGCACTTTGATCTGGTCAACGCTGGTGTTGAAGCGCTTGGCGATGCTGAATAGGGTATCTCCATCCTTGACCCGATAGGCGACGGTCTGCCCCCTTGTCCCGTTCTCACGGGAAGTACCGGAGGTGGCGGCCGCTACCGTCCTCGGGGAATTCGCCTCGGCTCGCCCGGGGTGAACGGCTGTCCCTGGCGTCGGGTTGTCGGGGGCGGCGGTTCTCTGCGCCGCCTCGGCACCCGCCGGTGTGCTCCGGGAGACAGTCTGGGTACCCTTCGCTCCCTGGTGGCTGCTTGCCTTCCGCGACAGGGCTGCCTGAGCCGACTTTGCCTGAGACTCACTGCCCGCCGTCACCACGCGACCCTCTCGAGGTATCTGGAGCACCTGTCCCCGCCGCACCGATTTGGCACTCTGAAGACCGCTGGCTTCCAGGATTCGATCCTGGGAGACCCGGTACTTCCTGGCAATGGAGGCGAGGCTCTCGCCAGGCCGCACCCGATGTCGCACACAGGTTATCTTCGGCGGCTGCCACCTGGGGATCTCGTCCAGCTTGGCCAGGAGCAGCGGGGCATGGCCATTGTGCACGTTCAAGGTGTAAGCATAATCAGGGGTCACCCCGTTCCGTAACGCGGGATTGAGCTCATAGATCGCCTCCACCGAGAGACTCAGGGCCTGAGCGATGTCCGGGAGGCGCACCTGCTTGTCGATCGGCACCTTCTCATATACGAGCGACGGGGCAAGCTGCAAATCGGTGAAGCCGTACTTGGCCGGATTCTTGATGATGTGAAGCGATGCAAGGAACCGGGGCACGTACCGGGCTGTTTCCGCCGGCAGGCGCTGGTACAGATCCCAGAAGTTGTCGAGGTAATTCACGTGCTGCTGGCGAATGACCCGGAGCACGTTGGCTTCGCCGCAGTTATAGGCGGCGAGCACCGTGGTCCAGTCGCCGAAGAGGTCGTGAAGGGTGGTGAGGTAGTTGATGGCACCGTCGGTCGAACGCTCCAGATCCATACGCTCGTCCACCCAGCGGTCGCGGCGAAGATCGAAGCGGTAGCCGGTAGAGGCGATGAACTGCCAGAGCCCCAACGCTCTAGCCCTGGACAGCGCCTTCACCTTGAACCCGCTCTCGATCAGCGGCAGCCAGGAAAGGTCCTCCGGGAGCCCAGCCTTCTTCATCTGCGCCGCAATGTACGGACGATACATCCCGGAGCGGTAATAGGAGTCGATGAAGAAATCTCGCTCAACCGTCTGAAAACTCCTGATCTCCCTGGCCACGTGGTCGTTCATCGCGAGAGGGATCTCGCCACTGAGGTCCGTGTGGAGGTGGGACCTCGAGGCATAGATTTCGACGATTCGCTTGGAGATGAGGAGACGGAGATCCTCCTTCTGCTGGGCTATCTCCGGATCATTATCGGCGTCGATGCTGTAGATGATCTGAAAGCTCTCGTCGAAGGCCTGGATCGCTTCCGCCCATTCGCCTCGACTCCAGGCATCCACACCCTCCTGATAGAGATCCAGCGCCTCCTCGATCTTTCTCTGCTCGGTCTCTGGATCATCCTTCCGGTGGGCGGCGTCCTTTGTGCTCTTTTCCGCCTTGGCGAGAGCCTGACCCGACCGGGACGAGGCCTTGCTGGGTTCGGCAGGCAACGGGCAGGTCTTGTCCTCTCGAGGGGACCAGAGGGGTAGCGGACGGGTGGCTGGTTCCGGTTTAGGTGCCGGTTTTACCTCTTCAGTGGCGACCTGCACGGCCTGCGAAGGGGCATCAGATTTGGGAGGCTCCGCAGGCCGGACCTGGGCGGAATGCTGCGCACAGGAAGCAACAAGGAGCAGCAATCCGAGGAGAACAAGGTAAAGGGAATGTCGCATGGGAACGCACCTCTCAGCAGTGATTTCTTGCCGGTCAATCCTGATGAGAAAGATATAATGCCATGGCGTTCTCTGCACGATTGGTGCCAAGGTTCCCCGGACATCCTATACCTACCGGGATCGAAATTGGGGCGTACTTTACCAGGAAATAGGCCTCGAGCCAAACAGAAAATGCAAATCTGACGAATTCTCCCGTGAGGACAAGGCCTTAGGCCTCATGCTGGTAGGCTTGACATACCCAGGGCAGGGTGCTATGAACCTGGCCATTCTCCAGCGCGCCTGTAGCTCAGACGGATAGAGCAACGGACTTCTAATCCGTGGGTCGGGGGTTCGAATCCCTCCAGGCGCGCCAAAGTAATGACGTGGTCCGCGCCGGTCGGGACCGCCCTTGTTTACGGCAAGTTTCTTGACAACGGACCTGGCAGGGGTGATACTTCGGTGACCTTTTAAATGGTTTTTGGTTGGTTGCCCCAGAGCCTTTTAGGAGGCCGCTGGGGCCATCTGTTTTTAGGTCCGGGAGCTAGTGGACGGTGTTCTGATGCGCTCAGGGCGCAGTATCTCGTTGTGCTCCGAGCAAACATTGCCGGACAGACAGACACTACAAAGGAGGAACCAATGCGAGGCAGCAAACTCTTTGTGGGGAATCTCAGCTACTCCGTGAACAGCAATGAGGTGAGGGATCTGTTTTCCCCCTATGGTGAGGTAAAGGAGGTCAAGATCGTCGAGGGGAAAGGCTTCGGGTTTGTGGAAATGGGCAGTCAAGCCGAAGCGGAGAAGGCGAGGAAAGCCCTGAGCGGCTCTGACTTCAAGGGCAGGCCCCTCAACGTCGACGAGGCCCGCCCGCCCCGAGAGCGCCAGGGGAGAGGTTTTCGACGGTTCTAGGAGACTCGCGCACAGGCGAAGGCGCAATCCCTCCGGCGCGTCGTCTCTTTGGCCTTCGTGGGGCGTGGCGGGAACCAGCAGACCGCGAAGGTCTCGTAGCGTCCCGAAAGACTCAACAGTCCGGGGGCCGTTTTCCACCGCCGACCAGGGTAGGGTTTCCCCCCCCACGAATGGGGGAGCTCCCTACTTGTCGCCTTGTCCAGGCGCTGCTAGAGTAAAATTTAGGTATAAGGTAACCTCCATACCACGCCCTCCCTCCAGAAGGGACCCCTCATCGGTCCTCGCCCAGATCGGTGGGGGGTATTCTATTTTTGG
>JAGFXI010000330.1 GCA_017861095.1 Deltaproteobacteria bacterium
GGCATCCACCAGGAAGGAGTTCATGTGGGAAAGACCGGGCGGGGTGCCCGCTGATCTTCCCTTCTTCCTGCTCCTTCCCGGAGACTGCCGGGAGGCGGCGGCGCTCCTCAGCTGCCGGCAGGATATCGCCGGCGACGGCTACTTCAGTTTGGGGATGATCGCCGAGTTCTCGACGTCGCTGGAGAGGTACGGCCCCTGGTTTTACCGGAACCTCTTCTGGGAGGCAGGGCTCATCGGCCAGATCCTCTACCTGGAAGCGGAGGCCGCCGGCAGCAGGGGGACGGGGATCGGCTGCTACTTCGACGACCCCGTGCACGAGCTCCTGGGGCTCGAGGGCCACGAGTTCCAGGACCTCTATCACTTCACGGTGGGGACCCCCATCGAGGACCCACGGCTCACCACCATGCCGCCTTACCCCGGGAAGGGGCCGCGGGGCTGACGGCAGGAGGGTCTCTGAGGCAAGGCGCATCCGGAGCCACTACGTTCTCCTGCAAGGAATAACATCCTTCCAAGCTTTGGACCTCCTTCGCTCGAAGGCCGGACCTTACCATACACTATCAATGGCGCGACTATGCGACCTTGCCGAAGAGACCCCCCTGCCCGTAACCTTTCTCTCGCGGCTGGAGGCCGCTCCGAGAGAATAAGTTCTGGTGCTCTTTCGCGGTCGATACCCCAAAAAACTTGACAGCCCAAGACGGAACAGGTACAAGACAGATCATAACAGACCAACCGGTCTGTCTCTCGATCCGGGCAAACGGAATCATGCCCATGGCTCTCAAAGAAAAAATCATCCACGAATCCCTCCGACTCTTTTCCACTAAAGGCTTCCTCAGCACGTCTATTACCGACATCCTGAAGGCTGCGGGGACATCCAAGGGCGGACTGTATAACCATTTCAAGAGCAAAGAAGAGCTCTTCTTCGCCGCCTTGAGCGAAGCACGCAAGATCTGGCGTCAGAGAAACCTGGCAGGCTTGCACCAGCTGGAGCGCCCCATCGATAAAATCAAGAAGCTCCTCGAGAACTACCGGGATCGCTACCTCGCGGACTCCGACAATTTCCCCGGCGGCTGTGTGTTCGTCATCCTGGCCGTGGAATTGAGTGACCAGCGACCTCATCTCGCCGGTGAGGTAACCGAGGGTTTTGTCAGATTCAAAGCCATGGTCAGGCGCCTGTTGGACGAGGAAAAAGAGGCCGGCAGGTTGCGGGACGGCGTCGATACGGAGCAGGTCACCGAAATGATTTTTTCCGGCCTCCTCGGGGCCTGCGTGACATACATCTCCGACAAGTCTACCGCAAACCTGGATCACACCGTGAAAATGCTCATCCAGTACCTGGAGATGATCCAAAGGTAAAGAGCATCCTTGCCGCTGTTCGAGAACGTAATGCGCAGCTTTCTCCGGAGGTCTGCAGCGTTCTTTCGAGAGGCAAGGAGAGACTGGTCGGTCGGAGGTGGAAAGAAGGATGTTCCCGGGATGGATGTTCACCGGTCAGAGGGGAAGTGCGTGCTGGGAAAACCGGTAGGCCACAGGATGAACTAGACATGAAGGAGACATGCTATGGACTTCAAGCTTTCAGAAGAGCACCAGTTGATCCGGACAAGCGTACGGGAGTTTTGCCAGAAATACGTTGAGCCGGCGGCCGACGAAATTGATCAGCAGGCCCGGTTCCCCGAGGACATCGTCAAGAGGCTGGCCCAACAGGACTGGCTTGGCATCCCCTTCCCCGAGGACTACGGCGGCGCGGGATCGGACTATCTGAGCTACATCATCGTGGTTGAGGAACTGTCGCGGGCCTGCGCCACCACGGGGTTCACTCTCGAATGCCACACGTCGCTGGCGTGCTATCCCCTGTTCAAGTTCGGCACGGAGGAACAAAAGAAGAGGTATCTCCTGCCACTCTGCAAAGGGGAAATCCTGGGGTCATTTGCCCTGACCGAGCCCGGCGCGGGCACCGACGCCGGCGCAGCCACCACCACGGCTGTTCTTGATGGCAACCAATACGTGCTCAACGGCAGCAAGATATTCATCTCGAATGCCCCCGTTGCCGGTGTCCTGATCATTTTTGCCATGACCGACAAGTCCAAGGGCACGAAGGGTATCAGTGCGTTCATCGTGCCGGGGAAGACACCGGGTCTCACGATAGGCAAGCATCTGGACAAGATGGGTATCCGGGGCTCCCTCACCGCCGAAGTGTTTCTCAAGGACTGCCGTATCCCCAAGGAGAACCTCCTCGGCCAGGAAGGCCAGGGGTTCAGGATCGCCATGATGACCCTGGACGGCGGCAGGATTGGCATTGCGGCCCAGGCCCTCGGCATCGCCCAGGCCGCCCTGGATGAATCGGTACGGTACTCCAAGGAGAGAGTCCAGTTCGGCAAACCGATCAGCACCTTTCAGGCGATCCAATGGATGATCGCCGACATGGCCACCGCGGTGGAGGCCTCCAGATTCCTCACCTATCACGCCGCCTGGTGTTATGATCAGGGATTGCCCTACAGCAAGGAGGCGGCGATGGCCAAGCTTTTTGCCTCTGAAACCGCGGTCTATCAGACAAACAGGGCGGTGCAGATCCACGGGGGAATCGGTTACATCAAGGGACACAAGGTCGAGCGCCTGTATCGGGATGCCAAGATCACCGAGATCTACGAGGGGACCTCCGAGGTAATGAGAATGGTCATCTCCGGCAACGTCCTGCGCTAGCGAGGCTGCACGTGCTCAATATCATTGCCTGTTTCAAGTGGGTCATTGACGAGGCGGATATCAAGGTGGACAAGGGTTCGCGCCGGTTGATCCTTGACCGGGTGAGCTACAAGATCAGCGCCTACGATCGGAACGCCATCGAAGAAGCAGCCCGCCTCCAGGAACGCCATGGCGGCAGTGTGGCGGCAGTGACTGTGGCCCCGCCCACGGCGAAGCAGTGCATTAAGGACGCCCTGTCCCGCGGTCCGGACAAGGCGTATTTCGTCAATGATCCATCATTTGCGGACATCGAGCCCTCCCAGACAGCCTCACTGCTTGCTGCGGCGATCACGTCGCGGATCGAATTCGACCTGATCATCTGCGGCGAGGGCTCGAGCGACCTCTATGCGCAACAGGTGGGGCCTGCCCTGGCGGAAAGGTTGGGTATTCCGTGCGCGACCTATGTGAACAAGCTCACCTATGTGGAGAGCGAAAGGCTGGTCATCGCCGACCGCAAGCTGGAGGACGGCACAGAGACGGTCTCGGTGCCGCTTCCGGCTCTCGTGACCATCCTACCCGATACCAACACGCCGCGAATACCCACCTTGAAGCAGGTGCTGGGCGCTGCCAAGAAGCCCATCGAAAATATCCCGCTGGATGCCCTCGGGCAAACGTATGCGCCGCGCCTTCAAAC
>JAGFXI010000060.1 GCA_017861095.1 Deltaproteobacteria bacterium
GAGGATAACGCCCAACTCTGGAGGGAGTACCCGGCCCTACCGCCCGGGATGCCGATCCACGCGACCGGTAATCCCAGGAGCGATTTGCTGCGATCGGAAATGCGCCGGTTTTACCAGGGCGAGGTAGAAGCCCTGCGGAAGACGCACGGTGATTTCATCCTCATGAACACCAATTTCAACCATGTGAACGCCTTCTATCCCGGATTGAACCTGTTCAAGCCGGTGAAGCGGCCCGGCGACAGAGCCAGGTTCGGTCGGGCGGCGCGAGGTATGAGCCGTGAGTACGCAGAAGGGTTGCGGGATCACAAGCAGACTATCTTCGAGCACTTCCAGCGACTCATACCGCCTCTCGAGCGGGCCTTCCCAAAGCACACCATTGTGGTGAGGCCACATCCCACGGAGAACCAGGAGATCTACCGGAGAATCGCGGCCCAGTGCAGCCGGGTCCGGGTAACCAACGAGGGAAACGTGGTCCCGTGGCTCCTCGCCACCCGTGCCCTCGTACATAACGGCTGTACCACCGGGGTGGAGGCCTACGTCCTGCGCGTGCCGGCGGTGAGCTATCGAGCCACGGTCAACGATACCTACGACTACGGGTTCTACCGACTGCCCAACCTTCTCAGCCACCAGTGCTTCACCTTCGATGAGTTGTGTGGCACCCTCGGCAAGATCCTTGCCGGGGAACTCGGGCCAGCGGACGGCGATGAGCGCCGTGCCCTCATCGATCATCACCTGGCCGGACTGGAAGGACCCATGGCGTGCGAGCGAATCGTTGATGTCATTGAGGAGATCGCCGCGGGGGGAGCCCCGGCCCCCGAACCAACACCCCTGAACCGGCTTGAGCGCTGGCTGGTTACCCGCGGGCTCCGTCTGGCAAGGCGATACATATCATGCATTCCCGGGGCGCATAACAAACCGGAATTTCAGCGCCACCGCTATCCCGGAGCGTCAATTGAGGAGCTGGGCCAGCGGTTGGCGCGCTTTCAGCAGCTGCTGGGGGACAAAAAGGATCTGCAGATCGAGGAAATCTTCGACAACATCTACCTAATCAGTGGGTGAGGAGGGTTCATGAAGGGCAAATCGCTCCCTTTGCCGGCGCCCCAGTCGAGCTGGCTTGGGCCTCACCCACGCGATATCCTCGGGGAGACGTGCGCCCGGCCGGCGGCGGGGATTTTCCTCAACGAATACCGATCTCGAGATAGGCGGGCGGCAGGCTGCGGTTTTCGGGGACTGAGGGCACGAGCCTGAACCGAGAACACAAACAGGTCGCGGCAGGAGTACCATGGCGAGGAAAGGGAAAGCGAGGACAACGTCGGGCCGAAGCGCCGAAATACCTCTGCTCTCCGACCTCATGCGGACCATTCGCCTGGTCGCCTTTGATTTCGACGGCGTTTTCACTGATAATGCGGTCTACGTCTTCGAGGATGGATCCGAGGCGGTGCGCTGCTTCCGTGGCGACGGCCTTGGGCTGGAGAAGCTAAGGGGGCTTGGGATCGACGTCGCCATTATCTCAACGGAAACCAACCCGGTGGTGTCGGCGAGAGCTCGGAAGTTGGGAATTCCTTGCGTCCAAAACTGCAAAGACAAGCGGGCGGCACTGGAGGATATGGCCAGGGAAAAGGGTATCTCTTTGGCCGAGGTGGCCTTTGTCGGAAACGACATCAACGATCTTCCCTGCCTCACCGCGGTCGGTTTCCCTGTTATCGTCCAGGACGCCCACCCTGATGTGATCCCTTACGGCAGGTATCGGACGACGTCCCCGGGGGGGCGCGGAGCGGTGCGGGAGCTGTGCGACCTCTTTGAAGGCGTTTTGAAGGCGGGTGCACGGTGAGCCCCCGGGAGCCGAGCGACCTTGGGATCTCTTGGGCAGGGAAATATTGTCAGCGTCTCCTGGAGCGATCACCTCGTTTTCGGCGAGGGCGACGGCAGACTCTCTACGCTCGACTCGCTCGGCCGGCGGATGAGAGCGTGGCGGGAAGAGCTCGGGGCCGGCCTTATCCACTGGCGCTGCACCCGCGACCGGATCAAGGGCAGGTACTTTGCGGCGAGGGGATACCGGCACTTCTTCCGGGCGCGAAAGCCGGACGTGCCGTGGGACGACTTCCTGGAGGTGCCTCGACTGGCTCACGGTCTCGATATGGCCGCTCTCCTCTACGTCTCCCTCTTTGACGAGGGTTGGCCCCTTCTCCCGAAACCGGTGAGAGAGGTGAGCTTCCATAACGCGATGCACGGTCGGCATGCGAGCTGGCAAACCGAGTTCAGCAGAAAGAACCCTCAGTACACCGTTACCGATCGACATCGCAAGAAGCGCCAGTGGGGGGTCCTGAGTCTCGCGTACCCCGAGGTCCGGGAGCATTTGATTGGGAGATACAGACGCCTCCTTGGTGCGGGAGAGTTCGACGGCCTCTTCGTCTGTTTCCGCTCTCAATCTCGGCCTGCCGATTTTGCCGACGAGTACGGGTTCAACGAGCCCGTTCGCCGGGAATTTCAGGAACGGTACGGCAGAGACGTCTGGAGTGAGGACTTCGACCTCCAGGCGTGGCGTGACCTTCTCGGCGAGTACGTGACCCGCTTTCTCGCTGAACTGAGACAGCGCCTGCCCGGGCACTTTCTGCTTGCCGTCGGGGTGCCGAGAGGAAGAGTCCTGGGGCCTCCGCTCGGCAACACCTCCCTGGAGTGGCACCGGTGGGTGAAGGAAGGTCTCGTCGATCATCTGGTGGTCGACCAGAACTCGTCCCAATGCCCGTCCATGTGGCAGCAGCTCTGGCCCATGCATCGCGGCTACGGCTACCTCCAGAATTACCTGGATGGGCTCAACATGAAGCCGCTGCAGGAGGATCTCCGTTTCTCGTATGGGCCGGTGTTCGGGGGAGAGCGGACGAGGCTCTATGTGGCCCGCCAGTGGCGGGAACGCTCAGAGATCGAAGAGCGATCCCTGCTGGGTCATTCCGCCGTAGCGGGCCTCGTATTCAGCTCCTTTCGCCATGACAACCCTGGCCCTGTGAGCCGGAATGACTGGTCGGTCTAGCAGGTTGGGCTGCGAGGCGCCATCTCGATCACGGATGTTGTCGCGCGAAGCGGTCAATGTCTTGGGAGAGGGGGAGCCAGGGTAATCTGCTCGACAAGGCTGCGTCCTACACTTGACAAGATTTGCTGAGGGGATACCATACAAAGTTGATTAAGGGTATCCTCGCGCTTTTGGAGAGAAAACCCTTTTCGCCAGGAGGCATATCGATGCGAAAACTCGTTATAGACGGGAAGGTTGTCCAGGATGACGGCGATTGTTGGATCATTGCCGAGATCGGCCACAACCATCAGGGACGGCTTAAGACCGCGAAGGACATGTTCCGGGTGGCGAAAGAGTGCGGTGCCGATGCGGTGAAGTTACAGAAGCGGGACAATCGCCACCTTTACACGAAGGCGATGTACGACAAGTCCTATGATCATGAGAACAGCTTCGGCCTCACCTATGGTGAGCACCGGGAGGCTCTCGAGTTCGGTTCGGAGGAGTACAAGGAGCTCATGGGCTACGCCAAGGAGCTCGAAATCACCATGTTCGCCACCGCCTTCGATTTCCCGAGCGCCGATTTTCTGGCCAAGCTGGATATCCCGGCCTTCAAGATCGCTTCCGGTGACCTCAAGAACATTCCTCTTCTGACATACGTCGCCAACTTCCAGAAGCCTATGATCGTGAGCACTGGCGGCGGAACCATGGAGGATGTGAACCGGGCCTATGACGCCATCATGCCCATCAACCAGCAGCTCTGTTTTCTCCAGTGCACCGCCGGCTATCCGGCAGCTTTCGAGGAACTCAACCTGAATGTCATCACCACGTTCCGGGAGCGGTTCCCGAAAACCGTGATCGGCCTCTCCTCCCATGACAACGGTATCGCCATGGCGGTAGCAGGGTACATGCTGGGGGCCAGAGTCGTCGAGAAGCACTTCACCCTGAACCACACGTGGAAAGGGACAGATCACGCCTTTTCCCTGGAGCCGGCCGGGTTCAAGAAGATGGTCCGCGATCTACGACGGGTGAGGGTGGCCATGGGGGACGGGGTCAAGCGGTTGTATGAGACGGAAGTAAACCCCATGGTCAAAATGGGCAAGAAATTGGTGGCGGCGCGGGACCTCCCGGCGGGCCATGCCATTCGCCGCGAAGATATCGCGATCAAGTCGCCGGGTGACGGGCTGCAGCCATACGAGCTCAACAAGATCATCGGCCGCGTGACCCGGGTTCCCCTCAAACAAGACCAGAATATTATCTTCGAGGTTCTGAACGGGGCGGAGATGTGGGCGGAGGCGGCCTCGTGACGGGTCTCTTCAGCGTCCAGGGTGAGGTTGCCGTTGTCACCGGCGCTTTCGGGACGTTGGGCCCTGTGTGGGTCGAGACCTTGCTTGACGGGGGCGCCCATGTCTTCGCCATCGACCGTCCGGGTCAAACTGCGCCCCCCGGATTCAGGGCCTTCGAAGAACGTTGCGGCTCTAGGTTGAGGGTCGCCTTTGCGGATGTGCGGGATCGGGCCGGGCTGGAGGCGGCGTGCCGGGACTGCCTGGAGCATCTGGGAGTTCCTTCGATCCTGGTGAACAATGCCGGTATCGACCAGCCTCCCGCCAGACTGGAAAATGGATACCGGCTGGAGGAGATCCCCCTTGAGGGGAACCGGGAGGTATTCGAGGTGAACACCCTCGGCCTCTTCCTGGTGACCCAGGTCTTTGGGGCTCACATGGTGAAGGCGGGCCGCGGCTCGGTGATCAATATCGGCTCCCTCTACGCCAGCGTCTCCCCTGACGCCCGGTTCTACGACCACATCCCGAGCGATCCACCCTTTCTCAAACCTCCGGCCTACGGTGCCTCGAAGGCAGCGGTAATCAACCTCACCAAGTACCTGGCCACCCACTGGGCCCCCCACGGCGTTCGGGTGAATGCCCTGTCGCCCGGAGGGGTGCTCGGCGAACAGGATGAGCAGTTCAAACGGAAGTTCTGCGCCAGAGTGCCCCTCGGTAGGATGGCTACCTATGATGATCTCCGGGGACCCCTGCTGTTTCTGGCCTCCAGGGCCTCAGCGTACGTGACCGGGGTGGAACTTGTTGTGGACGGCGGCTTCACCGCCTGGTAAGGGGAGAAGATGGAGCGGACAGGGATTCCCTCGACGATCCTCAACTGGATTTCGGGGACGGAAGTCGGCACGGCTGCCGGTGAGATCTTCGCCAAGGTCTCTCCGGTTTCGGGGAAGGTGCTGGCCAGTGTCGCTCGGTCGCGGGCTGCCGATGTGGAGCAGGCGGTAGAGGCGGCCCGAAGGGCTCAGAAGGGCTGGGCTGAGCGCACGCCGGTGGAGCGGGGGGACCTTCTCCTTACCATCACCCAGGCCATGCGCCGGAACCAGGAGCAGATCGCCGCCATTGTCGCCGCCGAAACAGGCATGTCGGTGAAGCAGGCCCGCGGTGAGACCGGAGGAGCCATCGCCCAGGGCGAGTTCATGGCGGGAGAGGGTCGCCGCCTCTACGGCCGGACCACGACGAGCGCAGTGCCGAACAAGTACGCCATGACGGTGCGCCATCCCCTTGGGGTCGGCGGACTCATCATCGCCGCCAACACCCCGATCGCCAATGTGGCCTGGAAGGTGTTCCCGGCCCTGGTGTGCGGCAACGCCGCCGTGCTCAAGGCGGCGGAGGACACGCCGGCGACCGCCTGGATCTTCGGCAAACTGGCTCACGAGGTTGGGCTCCCGCCCGGAGTGCTGAACATCATCCAGGGCTACGGCGAAGAGGCGGGTGCACCCCTTGTTGCCCACCCTGGAGTAGATGTCATCAGTTTCACCGGTTCGAGTGCCGTGGGCCGCCAGATCGCCCGGGTCGCCGGTGAGCGGCTCGCTAGGGTCTCCCTTGAGCTTGGCGGCAAGAACCCGCTCGTGGTCTGCGACGACGCTGATCTGGAGAACTCGGCCCGGTGGGTGCTGCTCTCCGCCTTCAGCAACGCCGGGCAGCGGTGCGCCGCCGGAAGCCGCATCATCATCTTCGATGGTGTCTACGACCGGTTTCGCGACATGCTGGTCGAGCGCACCAAGAGGCTCCGGGTCGGGCCTGGCGACGACGACGACTTCGGGCCGGTGATCAACGAGGAGCAGCTCACAAACATGGTTGCCGCAGTGGAGCGGGCGAGGGAGAAGGGAGCGGTTGTCCTCGCCGGAGGTCACCGGTTCACCGAATCGGCTCATGCCCAAGGCTTCTACATGGCCCCCACCCTGGTCGAGAACGTGGGTCCCCAGGACGAGATCTCAACCAGCGAGCTTTTCGGTCCTGTCACCTGTCTCTACCGGGTCAAGGATTTCGCTGAGGCCCTTTCCCTGGCCAACGACTCGCCTTACGGCCTCACCGCCTGTATCCACACTCGGAGCATCCACCGGGCCATGGAGTTTGCCCAGAAGGTCCAGACGGGTGTGGCGGTGGTGAATGCCGGCACCTACGGGAGTGAACCCCACATGCCCTTCGGCGGGCTCAAGCAGTCGGGAAACGGCTGGCGCGAGCCCGGCACCGAGGCCTTGGACATCTACTCCAACTTGAAGGATATCTACATCACCATCGACCCGGGGATGCTGTAAAGAGGATGTATGCCTGAGAATCGCCCGAGCATCGTCGGTCTGATCCCCGCCCGGGCCGGATCGAAACGCGTTTCCGACAAGAACATTCGCCCCCTGGCCGACCACCCGGTGATCGCCTACACTATTGCTGCCGCGCTGCAGAGTGAGATCTTCGCCGCGGTGATCGTGTCCACGGACTCGCCCCAGTATGCCGAGATCGCCCGACACTACGGGGCTGAGGTGCCCTTCCTGAGGCCGGCTGAGTTCGCCGGCGATTTCTCTCCGGACATCGAGTGGGTGGAGTACACCCTCGAGCGACTCCGGAGCACGGGTCGAAGCTACGATTGCTTCAGCATCCTTAGGCCCACGAGCCCCTTTCGCCTCCCCGAGACCATTCGCCGCGCCTGGCGGGAGTTTCTCGCCGAAGAAGGGGTGGACTCCCTCCGGGCGGTGGAGAAATGCAGGCAGCATCCCGGGAAGATGTGGGTGGTGAGGGAGAGACGGATGCTGCCCCTCCTTCCTCTCGGCCCCGCCGAGCAGCCGTGGCACAGCAGCCAGTACCAGTCCCTTCCCGAGGTCTACGTCCAGAATGCCAGCCTGGAGATCGCGCGCTCGCGGGTAGTCTTCGAGGGGCGGACCATCGCCGGAACCGTGCTGATGCCATTCTTCACTAAGGGGTACGAAGGCTTTGACGTGAACAACCCCTACGACTGGGATCTGGCCGAACATCTGGTCCGGGAAGGGATGGCGCGGCTACCCGTCATACCCCAAGCACCGCACACCCCGTAGAGGAGAGTCCATGCTAGAGATCAAGCTCATTCCCCGCGAGGAGTTTCAGCGGATTCAGAGGGCGAATATTCCCAAGTACGACAAGCTGGCCCTTCTCGGCGACATGTGCAGGGCCAACGCTCTGGCAACAGTGAAACTGGCAGGCTCCGGGCACATCGGCTCGAGCTTCAGCTCCCTCGACATCGTGACCTTTCTCTACTTTGCCGACATGAATACGGCGGAACTGGGCATTCGCCACCCTGACCGGGATATCTACTTCTCTTCCAAGGGCCATGACGTGCCGGGCTATTATGCCGTTCTCTACGCCCTGGGTATCCTGCCGAAGGAGCAATTTATCAGGCTGCGCCGTCTCGGCGGGACCCACGGCCATCCGGATGTGAGCATCCCGGGAATCGAGGCGAACTCGGGTTCCCTCGGGATGGGCATCGCCAAGGCGAAAGGGATGGCCTGGGCCAAGAAGCTTCGGGGTTCCGGCGGTCGGGTCTTCGTCATGACCGGGGACGGCGAGCTCCAGGAAGGACAGATCTGGGAGTCCCTCCAGACCGCGGCGCACCAAAGGATCACCAACATCCACGTGATCGTGGACTGCAACAAGATCCAGACGGACAAATCGGTGGAAAGGATCATCACCCTAGGAGATCTCGAGAAGAAGTTCGAGGTCTTCGGCTGGCACGTGGAGCGATGCAGCGGTCACGATTTCGCCGCCCTGGAGGAGGTGGTCCAGGGGTTCCGCCGGATTACCGATAAGCCCAAGGTGCTGATCGCCGATACCATCAAGGGAAGGGGAGTCTCCTTCATGGAAGGGGCCGCCGCCCTCAGAGACGGCCAGGGGCTCTACCGCTGGCACGCGGGGGCCCCCGACGACGACTCCTTCGAGGCGGGCTATAGGGAGCTCCTTGAACGGATCAACGGGCGGCTCGGCGCCATGGCGTTCGCGCCCCTCACCACCGAGCTTCTCGACGCCCGGGAGAAACACCGGACAAGGCTCAAGGACACGGCGGAGAAGGTGGTGAACTCCTTCGGCGAGGCCCTCGTCGAGGTGGGAGCGCGGCGGAAGGACCTCGTGGTCCTCGATGCGGATCTCTCCGCCGACTGCGGCCTGCGCCCATTCGAGCTCGCCTTTCCCGACCGCTTCATCGAGAACGGTATCGCCGAGCAGGACATGGTCTCCACCGCGGGGGGGCTGGCGCTTCAGGGGTTCCTTCCCGTGGTGAACTCCTTCGGCGTCTTCCTCGCCTCCCGGGCGAACGAGCAGATCTATAACAACGCGACGGAGAAGACCAAGATCATCTACGTCTGCCACTACGCGGGCCTTATCCCCGCCGGCCCCGGGAAGTCCCACCAGAGCCTGAGGGATATCTCCCTCTTCGGGGCTCTCCCGAACTGTGTCATCCTCGAGCCCGGAAACGGCCTGGAGACGAAGCGCGCCCTCGAGTGGTGCGTGGGCGGGGCGAACGACATCTGCATGATGCGGCTCGCCATCTCGCCCTCGCCCAGAACCATCGCCCTGCCGTCTGACTACCAATTCGCCTTCGGCCGGGGAACCGTG
The DNA here is from genome assembly GCA_017861095.1 of Deltaproteobacteria bacterium. Classification (GTDB taxonomy): domain Bacteria; phylum Desulfobacterota; class Syntrophobacteria; order BM002; family BM002; genus JAGFXI01. The sequence continues at coordinate 8,917 of JAGFXI010000060.1, forward strand.
CTCCATCCCGGCAGCGACGCGGTCCTCTT
>JAGFXI010000331.1 GCA_017861095.1 Deltaproteobacteria bacterium
CGAACGGCGCCGAGGTGCTGATTTCGAGGCCCATGGAGCTCCTAGAGCTCCTGTAATGGTTCCCAGGGATCAGCAAGTGGGAGCGGCTTCCATGCGGAAGCCCTTTTCCCCTGTGGGAGCGGCTTCCAGCCGCGATCAAAATGTAGGGTGGGCATTGCCCACCGGAAGGGCATGCATCGACGTGGCAGGGAGGTCTATTCGACAAAGTCGTCACGCCATGGCGTGATCGCGGCGCACACTACCCTGCCTCCGGTGCCAGCCGCGCGTGAGTTGGGGGGACATGATGGTCTCCTCGACACGGCCGCATAGTCGCGCCATTGATAGTGTAAGGTGAGGCCCGGCCTTGCAGCGGGGTTGTGGTGGAAAGCCCGGGGGGCCTTCCTGTCGGCGAAGGAAGGTAGATGCTCCGAATGCGCCGTGTCTCGGAGACCACCCTGCCTCCAGTGCCGGCCGCTTTCCCGAGGATGAGAAGTCACTTTCCTGTGGGAGCGGCTTCCAGCCGCGATAGGAGAGATATGGGAGAGGTAACATTCGAGGGAAACGAGGTCCTTTTTGGGGTCGACGGGACGGAAGGGATCGTCGCAGTCGAGCCGGTGGGGGACGATCGCATGAGGCTCTTCCTCCGGCGTCATGGCAAGCTCGAGTCTCAGGATGATCACTTCACGCCCTTCCTGCTCCTCACCGAGGAAGATCTTCTAGAAGGCTTCAAAGGGCATTTCCATACAGAACCTCTCGCCCCTGGGAACGACTACCGTTTTCTTGTCCTCTTCGCGAGATGGGCGGATTGCCGGAAGGCCGTCACCTATCTCCAGAAACGGACAGGAGTATCAGCCTCTTCGCTCCAGACCCCCTATCTCTTTCTCTCGGATCCGGTGCAACAGCACCTCCTGCTCACAGGAAAGACGCTCTTCAAGGGGCTCCCGTTCCAGGATCTCCATCGTCTCGCCCTCGACATCGAAACCGCGACCGCGCCGGGATACGCCTTCTCTAATCCCTCGCGGCAGGAGGACCGAATCCTTTCCATCGCCCTCATGGACAACCGGGGTCACGAGGAGGTCATCTTCGGTCGGGATCTGGGCGAAAACGAGATGCTGGTGGCCCTGGGCAAGAGGATCGCCGCTCTGGATCCAGATGTTATCGAAGGGCACAACCTGTTCAACTTCGATCTGGAATACATCACCACCAGGGCTCGCCTGCACAAGGTGAGACTCCGGTGGGGGCGGGACGGGAGCGAGCCCAAGATCAGGCGTTCCCGGTTCACCGTGGCGGAGCGGATCATCGACTACACGCGGATGGAGATTTTCGGCAGACACGTGGTGGATACCCTCTTTCTCCTCCAATACTATGACGTGGCGGCGCGGGAGTTGGAGAGCTATACCCTCAAGAGTGCTGCGCGGCACTTCGGGCTTGTCGGCCCGGAGCGCACGTATATCGAGCCCGACAAAATTCAGTGGTACTACGACCATGATCCCGAGCCCCTCAAGCGTTACAACCTGGATGACGTCCGTGAGACCCTGGCGCTCTCCGAGCTCCTCGCTTATCCCTTCTTTCTTCAGACCCGAATCTTTCCTTTCTCCTATCAGAATATCTTCGTCCGCGGGAACGCAACCAAGATAAACGCTCTCTTTCTCCGGGAGTACCTGAGACAACGGGCCTCCGTACCCAGGGCCGGGGAGGGCGAGGAGTTTGCCGGTGGCTATACCGACATCTTCCGGCAAGGGGTCGTGAGCCCGGTAATCTCCTGCGATGTTGCATCACTCTATCCCTCGATTCTCCTGACCTATGAGCTGAGGCCCGCCACGGATTCCCGGAATGTGTTCCTGCCTCTTTTGCGGGATCTCCGCAGCTTTCGCCTGGAGGCCAAGAACCGGGCCCGCCTGGCCGGCGACTCCCACGAACGGGACTACTATCAGGCGCTGCAACAGACCTTCAAGGTCCTGATCAATTCCTTTTACGGCTACCTGGGGACACGGTTGCACCACTTTGCCGACCCGCACCTTGCCGGCGAGGTGACTCGCCGAGGACGGGAGATCATCCGCCACATGCTCGAGTGGCTCAGAAACGAGGGCGCCGACCCGGTAGAGATCGATACCGACGGCATCTATTTTGTGCCGCCTCCCGATTCAGCCGGGGAGAACGAGGCACGGGAGCTGGTGCAGCGGCTCTCCGCCAGCTTGCCCGCGGGTATCGAAGTCGAACTCGCGGGACGATACCTGGCCATGTTCTCCTACAAGAAAAAGAACTACGCCCTTCTCGATGAGAGCGGCAACGTCATCATCAGGGGAAGCGCGCTTCGGTCCCGAGGAATGGAGCGCTACCTGCGGGAGCTCCTCTCTCAGATGATCCGCCTGCTGCTGGAAGGGAAGGCCGGGGAGGTCCAGTCCCGGGTGAGGGAATGCCTGGAGCGCCTCGAACGTCATGAGGTGGACATCTCTTGGCTGGCCAAGACGGAGACCCTCACCGAATCACTGGAGACGTACCGCCAGAAAGTGGGGGCCCGGAAGCGGAATCCCGCCGCAGCCTACCAGCTCGCTCTCGGCTCCGGGCGGGAGTACCGGACGGGGGATCAGATCTCCTACTACGTCACCGGGACCGGAAAGAAGGTGAAGGTCTACGAGAACTGCCGCCTTACGAGCCAGTATGACCCGACACACCCGGACGAGAACGTGGCCTACTACCAGGCCAAGCTCGTGGACCTGGTGGAGAAGTTCGAGGAGTTTCTCGCTTAGTCGGCGTAACCGTTGGCCGAGGAAGGAGGAAATGATGCTGAAGCATGTGGTGTTGTTCAAATTCAAGCCGGAGGTCAAGGAAGCCGATATCGTGAAGCTGGAAAAGGCACTCGCAGCGCTTCCGGGCGCCATTCCCGAGATCCAAGAGTATGTGTTCGGGCGAGATGTGATCCACTCGGAGCGATCCTACGACTTCGCCCTGGTCTCGGGGTTCGCGGACCTCAAGGCCATGGAGCGGTACCAGAAGCACCCAAACCATCTCCCCGTGTTGGATCTGGTGAAGCGACTCTGCAGCGCGGTCCTTGCCGTGGACTTTCACCACGGCTGAGCCTCAGTGAGAGCGGTCCTGTGGGAGCGGCTTCTAGCCGCGATCAAGTGGGCTACGGCATGGAGGTCTATTCGACAAAGTCGTCACGCCATGGCGTGATCGCGGCATTGATAGTATCGAGTGAGGGTTGGCGTTGTAGCGGAAGGGCGAACAAAGTCCGGGGAGCCTCTCTGTCAGCAAAGCAAGGTAGTGGCTCCGGATGCGCTTTGCCTCATAGACCCCCCTGCCTCCGGTGCCAGCCGGGTTTGGGTGGGAGCGGCTTCCATGCGGAAGCACTCGTTTCCTGTGGGA
>JAGFXI010000061.1 GCA_017861095.1 Deltaproteobacteria bacterium
GCAGCTCCGGGACTCGTACGCGGACCTGGAGCAGAAAGTGGAGGCGCTCCGGAATTCAGAGCGGCGTCTGGCTGATATTATCAACTTCCTGCCCGATGCAACGCTCGCGATCGATAGGGAGGGAAGGGTCATAGCCTGGAATCAGGCCATGGAGGAGATGACTGGCCTCAAGGCTGACGAGATACTGGGCAAGGGAAACTATGAGTACGCGATTCCGTTTTACGGCGAGAGGCGCCCCCTCCTAGCCGACCTCGTACTGAAGCCTGACCAGACCCATCAAAGTCGCTACACCTTTACTGAGAGGCACCAGGATACGCTGGTTGCCGAGAGCATTGCGCCGTCGCTGAGAGGCGGGACCCACCTCTGGGGCAAGGCCAGACTTCTGCGCGATGCCGAGGGAGCTGTTGTAGGGGCCATTGAGTCGATCAGGGATACGACCGAGCGGAAGCAGACGGAGCATGCTCTCCGCGAAAGTGAGCAAAAATATCGAAATATCATTGAGCATGCAGTTGAAGGTATCTTCCAGGCCACGGCCGATGGCCGGTACCTCAGCGTGAACCCGGCCTTTGCGAGGATGTGTGGATTCAGCTCGCCCGAGGAGATGATCGGGGAGATCACCGACATCGCACGCCAACTCTACGTCGATCCTGACGATCGGATGAGAATAAAGAGGCTGTATGACGACCCAGGTTTCGTCAAGGGGTTTGAGGCACAATTCCGGCGGAAGGACGGCGCGTTGATCTGGGTCTCTATCACCGCACGCTCTGTCCGGGATGAAAGCGGAGTTCTTCTTTACTATGAGGGTACGATCCAGGACATCACCGAGCGCAAGAGGGCAGAGCTAGAGGTTCAGACTCATCGAGAACAACTTCGCCTCCTTGCCTCCGAGTTGTCAGTAACCGAGGAACGGGAGCGAAGGCGCCTGGCGACGGATCTCCACGATTCGATTGGTCAGACTCTTGCTATGTGCAAGTTAAGGCTGGGTGAGCTCCGAAGCCAAGCGTCCTCCAACGTTATTGCCAACGACTGTGACCATATCTCCACACTTCTTGACCAAACCATACAGGGCACCAGATCCTTGACTTTCGAGTTGAGCCCTCCCGTGCTCTACGAATTGGGGCTCGAGGCAGCACTGGAGTCTCTCGTGGAAAGGATGCAGCAGGTGCATGGCATCCCGATTCAACTCGTAGATCATGGGGGGCCTAAACCATTGAGCCAAGATACAGCTGTCTTGTGCTTCAGGGGAGTGCAAGAGCTGCTGGTCAACGTGGTCAAGCATGCGCATGCGCAAAAAATAGAGGTATCTACCGGAAGGGACCGTGGGCGGATTCGCATTACCGTTGCAGACGATGGGATAGGCTTTGATACGAGCGAAAGCATCTCGCCTAAAGGAGGGAAGGGAGGTTGACTCGAAGCCTGGACAAGGCACGCGGATCACCTTGTCGGCTCCACTAAAACATCGTCCCACCAGAAAGGGTTAAGTTGCACCTCGTCTCCTTACTTGCTTTGGGTCTCAATCTGGCGGCTCGAGTCCACACTGGGGTCATTAGGCTCCCGTCTTCCTCCTACGTGCTGGACTTGGGAGAGAAAGCGGCTCCAGGTTTCTGGTGACTACCGGAGGGGCGGCTCAGTTCACCAGCACGAGGGTGCAATCCAGGCCGCCCTGGAGCATCTTGGTCGCCCGGCTCCCCAGGCTGAACTCAGGGATGGCCGATGTGCCCCGCCTGCCGAAGACGAGCGTGTTGTAATCACCCCGGCCCGCCTCCGCCAAAATGTCCCTGGCGATGCCGCGGACGAGCGTCTGTCGTTTGAATACAATCCCGTGCTCAGGAGCGCCGGCTCCCACGAGCGCCTGCTTCGCTTTCAAGAAGATGCCGTCGGTCTTCTCCTCATGTTCCGCCCGCCACCTGGCCACGCGCTTCTGACGTTCCGCGCGCTCGGCATCGCCCAGGATGTGGCCGTCGTCCCAGTAGCCTGGCGGTTTCGCCGGCATGACATGAAAGACGGTGATCCGGATCCCCGGAAGCCCGGCGAAGTATGCGCTCACGTGAGAAATAATGCGTCCGGCATGGTCGGATTCGTCAAGGGCGACGAGGAGACTGGGGGGTTTGAGCGGGCGGATACCCAGGACCCAGACCGGTTGTTTCTCTGAGTACTGGCAGACCATCGTTGTCGTGCTCCCGAGGAGAAAACGTTTCGCCGCCGAGCGGCCTTTGCGGGCAAGGACGATAGCGGCGAAATCCCCCTTGTCGCTTGCGGCAAGAATATCCTGAGCGGCATTCACGCTCTGGAGGACGCTCTCCTGACGGAGGCGCGACCGTTTGTACCCCATGCCGATAAGAAGAGTGACGGCCTGTTCGAGCACCGCGCGGGCGTGCCGTTCCTGGACCTTCTTCCAGTCGGACGGCGTGCCGCTCAAGGTTGAGAGCTCACCAGGGTAGATGAGGGCGCTCTCCGGCACCGCATGGAAGAGCTCCAGGTGAATATCGGTGCCCTGAAGAAGGCCGCCCAGGTTGCGAAGGGCCTCCAGACTATTCTGCGAGTCATCCACCCCGACGAAAAGTTTTCTGGCCATGGACTACCTCCTCTCCGCCTCTCACGACCGTTTCCGCGATCTCGCGACGGCGTCTCGTGCATAATGCGGGTAAAGGACCTCGCTCACGAGGTCTCCGCTTGCGGCTCCACCCCGTAGGACCTGATCTTCCGATGGAGGTGGCTTCGTTCAAGGCCGATGGCTTCCGCGGTCTGGGAGATATTCCAGTTGTGCTCTGCCAGTTTCCTCCGGAGGTACTGTCGCTCGAATTCCGTCCTGGCTTGTCTGAAGGTAGGCTGATCCAGGGCGCTCTCTGGGGTGTCAGGCGTGGCGAGAGGGAAGCACTCGGCGAGGTGGTGAACGTCAACCACGTCAGCGGGCACAAGGATGACCAACCGCTCAATGAGATTGCGCAGCTCTCGGACGTTGCCCGGCCACGGTTGCCGTACAATGATTTCGATCGCCCGCTCGGTGATCCTCTTCTGCTTGAGACGGCTGTCGATGGCAGCCTCCTTGAGGAATTCAGCAACGAGGAGCGGGATGTCCTCACGGCGCTCCCGGAGCGGCGGGACCTGGACCGGGATCACATTGAGGCGGTAGTAGAGATCCTCTCGGAACCGGCCGTCCTTGATCTCCTGCGCCAGATCCTTGTTGGTGGCCGCAATGATCCGCACGTCCACCTGCATGGTCGCCGTGCCGCCCACGCGCTCGAATCGCTGTTCCTGTAAAATTCGAAGAATCTTCGCCTGGGTCTTGAGACTCATATCCCCGATCTCGTCGAGGAAGAGGGTGCCGTTGCTGGCAAGATCAAAGCGCCCGCGCCGTCGCTCGTTGGCCCCGGTGAAAGCACCCTTCTCGTGACCGAAAAGCTCGCTCTCGATAAGCTCTTCCGGGATGGCGGCGCAGTTTACCTCGACCAGCGGACGGTTGCTCCTGGGGCTCAGTTGGTGAATGGCCCGGGCCACCAGCTCCTTGCCGGTGCCGTTTTCTCCGACGATAAGCACGGTGGCCTGGGTGGGCGCCACCCGCTCGATCGTCTCCCTCAGCCGCTGAATAGCGGGACTAGTCCCGGTGAGGCGGTGGTGCCGTTCGGCCTTCTGCCGCAGGATAAGGTTGTCGTCGTTGAGCTGACGAAAGCTGAGGGCGTTTTGAACCGTGACAAGCGTCTTCTCCAGGGAAAGAGGTTTCTCGATGAAGTCGAACGCGCCGAGCTTCGTGGCCGTGACCGCGGTCTCGATGCTCCCATGGCCCGAGATCATGATGACGGGGATCCCGGCATACTGGGCTCGAAGGCGCTTCAGTGTGTCAATCCCGTCCATACCGGGCATCCAGATGTCGAGAAGCACCAAATCCGGTGGCTCCTCCTCGATCTTCTTGAGCGCGCGAAGGCCGTCGCTTGCGGTGAGAATCCGGTAGCCTTCATCCTCGAGGGCTCCACCGAGGGATCTGAGGATGCTCGGCTCATCATCCACGATCATGATGGTCTTACTCATGCCCCTCTCCCTTGTGGGCGCTCCGTGACCGATAACGCGGGCCCTCCTCGGGTCCCACCGGGAAGTTCAATGACGATGATCGTACCTCTGGGATGGTTGTCGCGGACGCGGATGAAGCCGTGGTGGTCGGCGACAATGTTGCTCACGATGGCGAGGCCGAGGCCGCTTCCCTTTTCCTTGGTGGAAAAATACGGTTCGAACATGCGAATCTTGTCCTCGGCAGGGATGCCTGGGCCGTTATCAGCAACTTCGACGCGGACGATCTTGAGGATTTCGTCGAAGGAGACGGTAACCTGGATTTCACCGTCATCAGTCACGGCTGCCACCGCATTGTCCAGGAGATTGATCATGACCCGCTTCATCTGCTCTCGATCCAGATCAAGGAGAGGCAAAGGGTTTTGCTGCTGGAAAAGAAAGCGGGTGGACGGATGGCTCTCACGAAAAAGGGTGAGCGCCTCCTGAACGATCTCCTCCAGGCTGTTGGGAGTGGGGTTAGCAGTAGGCATGCGGGCGAACGTCGAGAACTCGTTGACCAGGTGTTTGAGTTCTTCCACTTGCTTGATGATCGTCCGGGTGCACTCGTCGAAGAGCTTCCCGTCAGGGGAGAGATGCTGGAGGTACTTCCGGCGCAAGCGCTGGGCCGAGAGCTGGATAGGAGTCAAAGGATTCTTGATTTCGTGCGCAATTCTCCGGGCCACCTCGCGCCATGCCGCCATCCGCTGGGCCTTCTCCAACTCGGTGAGGTCGTCAAAGACCACCACCATGCCTCGGAACTGACCTTCGTCGTCGTGAAGCATCGAGGCGGTGACGAGGAGAGTCATGAGCCGGCTGCCGACGGCGGATCTCACCTGACGCTGCAAGGTCTTCTGCTTGGTGAGGCGGTGCCCTTCGATGAACTGGTTGACGATCTCCCGCTGGTCGCCTTGAAGAAACTGGGTGTAGTGGCGCTGGATAACATCCTCGGCTCTGACCCCGAAGATCGATTCAGCCGACTGGTTGATGGTCTGAATGTGACCCCCGGCGTCTACCGAGATCACCCCGGCTGCCACGTTGCGGAGCACGGTCTCCATGTAGCGGCGGCGCCTCTCCACCTCCTCGCTGCTCCGCCTGAGCTCCTGGTTGGTCGCCTCCAGGGCTTTCTGACTCGCCTGCAGGTCCAGGGTCATCTGGTTGAAAGAATCCACCAGGGTGCCGATCTCATCGTCCGTATCCTGGTCGATGTGGACGTCCAGATCGCCACCGGCGATCCGTCGGGTTCCTTCCGCGAGTTCCTGAATCGGGACCGTAATGGTCCTGGCGAGGTAGAACCCGAACCAGGATGCAGAGAAGACAATAAGCAGGGTGACGATGGAGAACATGATGAGATGGCTGAGCTTGATAGGGTTCTTCAACATCTTCATCTGCTGGTAGTTCTCGAATCCCTGAGAGATCTCAGCCATGCTCGCCAGCAAGTCGCGCGGCAGCAGGGTGGCGGTGACCACCAGTCCGTTGACCTTCTTGGGATCCGCTGGATCGATCACTGGGCTCGCCGTGCAGACAAGGTCGCCGTCCGCTGAGGCAATGATTTGACTCTGGGCCTCGCGTGTCTTGAGCACCCGCTGGAACACCTCACTCATCTGCGGTCTCAGCACCACGGGAGATAGACCCTCGCTCGAGTCCCTGGTGACGATCTTTCGCTGCCGGGAAGTGATCTCTATACTCTGGAGTTGAGAGTTTCGCCGTGCTTCCTGCACCAGGGTTCGCAACGGCTCGTGGCCTGTGAGGCTCAGGAGATCCCTTTTCTTGATCAAGCCGCTCAGCCGATTTCCCACAGAAAGGCCGCGATTGATGGCGTCCTCGTAGATCCGCTTACCTACCTCGAGAGACTTCTTCAGGGATTGCTCTACCTGGATGTTGTACCAGTACTCCATGCTCGTAGATATAAACTGGGTGGCGAGGCCGAAGAGGATGACGGTGGGCATGAGAGAGAGGGCGATGAAGGCGATGACCAGTTTGGTGCGCAGCCGATGGCCGAAGATTCGTCGCTTGCGTTCGAAGAAGAGCTTCACCACATTGCGGGTGACCAGGTAGAGGAGAAAGATCAGGAGAATGACGTTGATGTTCATCAACGCCAAGATGACGATGTTGCCGCCCCCGGGAAGGTCGCCGCCGAAGCGGAAGAAGTGGCTCTCCAGGTAGGTGAGAAGAACGATGAGGGGGATGGTAATGAGAATTATTCGCCGTTCCCGCCTGCGGCGATTCACTTCCTTGGCGAAGTCTGCCTGCTGAGGAGAAGTCATGATGGGCTGATCGCAACGCCCCGGTCTCCGAAGACCGAGATCCGAGGCGGTCACCTTTAGCCCGCATTATGCACGAACCACCTGCTGCGACCGCGGATCTGGCCGTCCTTCCGGGCGTCCTCGAGTCTCGGATCTTGCGACGTACTGAACAAGTACGCCTCAGGTCCGAGCCCCTGCGGTTGCCCGGTGGCACGGCCATCTCCACGATCTCGCGGCGGCGTCTCGTGCATAATGCGGGCTAGCTTCTCAGTAGGTGAAGTCCACGGTGTACCAGTCTGTGTCGAAATCCCACAGGGACAGAAAGAAGAGCACATAGTGCAGGTTCAAGGGCAAGCGCACCTTCTGCAACTCGGCCTTCACTCTCAGTTGATACTTGTTGCCCTTTACAAGCCTTTGCAGTGGCGCCACCTTGAGACCCCTCACTTCCGCCATAGCCTTCTTGGCCGCAGCAAAGTCCTTAAACACCAGAGCCTTGCTGCCGTCCTCCGTGCGTCTCACCTGGAATTCGTTCTTGAGACTGTCGTGCTTGATGGAGTGCTCGATTTCTCTTGCCGATAAGGACTCGTCGGTCCAAAAGAGGCGCGCCCGGGAAAGTTGAACAAAGATCGTGAAGGTAGTGGGAATGCCATTCAGAATCGCCTCATCCATTTCGCGGGTGAAGCACCCCTCTATCTTGAAGAACACCAAGAGATCCTCGCGGGTGTTCGTAACGATAATGTCCGACAGGGTCGCTTCCGCCCCACGATGGAACACCGCCGCTGCCGCGAGTGTAGGGATCGAGAGGAGCGAGAGGACGACCAAGGCTGAAGTGCGCCAGCGTTTGGGCATGGTCTAACACAAATTCCACCGGTCAGAGCCGACCTTGACACCTTCGTCCCCGAGGGCGCCTCAGCGTATAGCCGGAGAAAAATCAAGGACGCAGGGGAATTCGAAAGCGTGGGTTCGTCTTCGTCATCCAGGTACAAGGATGGTATCGGAAACGAGCCGGAATTGCAAGGGCTTCGGGAATCAGGCGGTGGCAGCCTGAGGCAGGGCAAAGGTGGGGACAGCAATCTGTCTCGCTTCACAGGCCCGCTCGCTAGGAAACTTCACCACTTTCCAGAAGTTCTTTCTCTGGAGTAGCTCGTTGAGGAGAGCCTGATTGAGGGCATGGCCGGACTTCTGGACCACGAAATGGCCAATGACGGGCATCCCCAGGAGATAGAGATCGCCGACAAAATCCAGGACCTTGTGGCGCACGAATTCGTCCTCGTACCGGAGACCTTCGGCGTTGAGCACGCCACAGTCGTCCAAGACGATGGCGCTCTCGAGAGAGCCTCCCCGGGCGAAGCCGTTGTTTCTAAGGATCTCCACGTCTTTCAGGAACCCGAATGTCCGGGCTCGACTGATCTCGCGGATGTATGAATGGCCGGAAAACTCCAGGACATATGTCTGTTCGCAGAGAAGGGGGTGGTTAAAGTCGATGGTGTAGGTGACCTTGAGCTCCCGACCGGGGTACACGCTTACCCTCCTGTCACCCCTTTGCAGTGTCAGCGGTTTCTTGATGAGGAGGAATCGCTTGAAGTCAGGTTGGAGGCTGACGCCGACCTTCTTGAGAAGGTAGACGAAGGGCCCGGCACTCCCGTCCATGATGGGTACTTCCGGCCCGTCCAGGGTAACGAGGGCATTGTCGATCCCCATGCCGGCAAAAGCGGACATGAGGTGCTCCACGGTGGATACCACCTGGCCGTTACTGCCAAGAGTAGTAGCGAGCTTGGTGTCGACCACATGTTCGAGCCGGGCAGGGATGGAGGGCGAGTCGGGATGATCCACCCGGCAAAAACGGATGCCGCTATTGGCCGGCAATGGCCTAATGCACATGGTGACCTTCTTGCCGGTGTGAAGGCCGATCCCCGTGCAGCTCACCTCACTGTTCACTGTCCGCTGGTGCAGGTGCATCACCCATCCTCCTTTGGGGGAGAATAAAGAGCGAGGGGTATGCCTGTCAAGGCGAGATTTCGGGGGAGAGGGAAGAGGAGGGAAACAGAATGAGTATATAACTGGAATCTTTGGAAAAGATGCCGGGAGAGAAAGCACGATCCGACTCATAATTCCGGTTGCGAAGTTGGGGTGTTCTGCATAAGATGAAGAAACGTCTCGCTTAGTCCGATCCCGATGAGGGGGTAGATCATGCGGCGCCGGAGAATTCTCGTTGCGGAGGACGATCCTACGGTTCTCGGTCTCTACTGTGAGCTGCTACACCAAGAGGGATATGAGGTGGAAACGGCGACCAACGGCAGGGATGCCTTGGATAAGATTAGAACGCAACGTCCTGACCTTGCCATCCTGGATCTCAAAATGCCGGTGATGGACGGGCTTGAGGTGTTGCGTCAGCTTTACCGGGAGAGCAATCCGACGCCGATTGTCGTGAGTACCGCCCACGGGGAGCTGAAGGGAGATCTTGAGGTGACCTATGGCGAGGTCCAGGCGTTCTTGAACAAACCGGTTCGCCTCGAGGACCTCACTGCCGCCATCCGAAAGGCCCTGGGCGTGAGTGAACCTGTGGGAAAGCTCCTTCAACGCTACGGACTCATCAGCGAAGGACAGCTCCAGGAGGCTTTGGCCCGGCAATCCCAGCAACGGGAACGGAAGCTTGGCGAGATCCTCATCGAGATGGGTGCTCTCGACGACCAGCAGTGGCTCAACTTCATTGCCAGGCTTCCCGGGGTGGCGCGCATCAGCCTTAAAAAGTATCTCCTGGAACCCGAGATCGTGAGACTCGTGCCCGAGGAATTCTGCCGTCGGGTGGAGCTGATTGCCGTCGACCGGTTCGAGGGGGTGCTGACCGTGGCAATGGTATATCCCTATAACCTTGAGGCGATCCACGAATTGAGCAAGAAGCTTGGCCTCAGGGTTAAGGCCGTGATGGCGACGCGCCCGGAGATCCTGGAAGTCCTTGATATGGTATTCAAGGCAAGGAAGACACCCGATTCTGCGAACCCTGCCTAGCCCCGATGGTGTTCACTTAGTGAATTCCTGCAGTCACATCAAGTGACGTGGTCTACCCGGCACTTACTCGACGCCACAGATTTACCAGTCGAGGCCAGGGTTGTCACTCGACTCTTTTCATGCTCTTGGTAACCAAGGTGAAGCTTTTCTCGGCCATCTTGCGTCCGTCATGGTAGAGCTGAATTGTCATATTCTGGGGAGCACGTTGAGAGGAGGCGCCAAATTTCCAGCCCTCGAAGCAGGTGCTGCCTAGTGGTCTCGTCCTCAGCCACTGGTCCGCGGACAGGATTCTGCCCTTCTCGGAGTGGATCACCTTAATGAGCAGGTCTACCGGCTTGCCCTGGTGCTGGCCGTTCACCACGTACTGAACACCCAGTTCCGTGCCAGGGGTGCAGCGAATCTTATCCGTGAACGCTATGAGTTTCTGGTCAGAGATGATCTCGATCTTCCCATCGCTCGTGCCGGGCGCAGCCTCCCATTTCTCGAAAGTGGTCTTGTACAGGCCGAAATTCACAATCTGGATGCTCTCCACGTCCCCTGCCAGCGACACGTGTGGGTGGAGTCCGACCAGAGAGATGGTCATCAGGACTCCTAGTGCCGTCGTTATCTTGCTCTGCGCTCTCACGATCTCATCCTTTGCGACTGCGCTGTGTTTTGATGATTGTCCTAAGGGCAAGCAAGGAGGGTGCCAACGTGCGGGGAGGCGAATCACGGCGCACCGTGGATAATGGTCTCGGGGCTAACGTCCCCTATAGATCCAGGTAGCGGAAACTGTCAGGCAAAGGCGAAGGTACACGCCTCAGAGCGTGGTCTGAAGGGAGATGGACGCGAAGCTTCGATCCGCGTGACAACGATCGCACTCGAGCCTGCGGCACATAATGCGGGCTACGACTGGAGGTCCATCTGAAGACCCAAGGATCGCGCCGTAGTAACGGTCGGAGGATTCGTGGCCATGGGGGTACGGCAACCGCCCTTCGTGACAATTCAAGTTGCCCTAATGATTACCTAAAAGAAGTTATTGTGATGAGACTACCACTCTAGCCCACGGGCCAACTTCCTTCTGCTGAAATGACAGATCTACCGAGCCCGTGCCGGTGCTCCTGGCCTAAGTGGATGCGGTCGTAACTCGACCTGAGGAGGAGTATGCCTTGTGGATGGCGGGAGAGGCACCTCCGACAAGCATTCTAGGCCTTGAAGTCTTTGAGTTTCTTCCGCCGATAGCGGAAGGCATAATAGCTCAAGCCTAAGAGTTTTGCCGCTTTGGTTTCGTTGCCGGCGGCGCGGTTGAAGGCCTCCCGGATATAGTGGTCCTCGAGAGCCTCGAGGTCGATGCCTCCCTCAGGGAGGGTCGGCATTCCCCCGGAATCCAATGCCGGTGCCGGCAACACGCCCTCCATTCGCCGCCCAGCGCCCACGTCCGGCAGGGTAAGACTGGGGCCGATACCGATAAGGACCCCGCGTTCGATAAGGTTGCGTAGTTCGCGAATGTTACCTTTCCACTGGTAGCTCTTCAGGTGGGCTTCGGCGGTGGGATCAATTCGATCAAAGACCTTTCCGTGCTTCCTGCTGAACTCCGCCAGGAAGTGCCTGGCAATCGGGAGGATGTCATCACGGCGTTCATTGAGCGAAGGGACCTCCACCTTGATCACCGCGAGCCGATAGTAAAGGTCTCGCCTGAAGAGATCCTTCTCGATCATGGCGTCTAGGTCCTTGTTGGTAGCGGAGACCACCCTGGTTCGGATCTGGAATTTCCTGGTACCTCCCACCCGATAGAATTCCCCGTCTTCCAAAAAGCGAAGGAGTTTGGCCTGTGCCTCCAGGCTTAGATCTCCCACCTCATCCAGAAAAAGGGTGCCGTTGGCAGCCACCTCCACCAAGCCCTTCTTTCCCGAGGCGTGTGCCCCCGTGAAAGCTCCCTTTTCGTAACCGAAAAGTTCACTTTCGATGAGGTCTTTGGGGATGGCAGAACAGTTCAAGGTGACAAAGGGACCATTGAAATTCGGACTCTTATAATGGATAGCACTGGCGATAAGCTCCTTACCGGTGCCCGTTTCCCCGAGGATGAGCACGGGCGTATCAGCCGCCTTGGCCACCTTATCTACGAACTGCATCACGTCCTGAATAGCATTGCTCTCACCGATGAAGCAGGGAATGTTTTCCTTGAGGTACTTCTCCTGGAGGAGCTGGACCTCTTTTCGCAGCCTGATCCGCTCGAGCACATTCTGGATGCTTACCTCGAGAGCCTCGGTGTTGATGGGCTTGAGGATATAATCGGAGGCCCCGAGCTTCATCGCCGAGATGGCGAGTTTGACGTCCGTGTAGGCGGTCACCATGATGACCATGAGGTCGGGATGGCGTTCCCTCATGGTCCGGAGGGCGTCGATCCCGCTCATGTCGGGCAACCCGATGTCCAGGATCACAAGATCGGGGGGATCCTTTTCCACTGCCTCGATGGCGGGTCGCGCGGCGGGAAACGCCCTCACCTGGTACTTGCTCTCGAGGGCTATCGTGAGGAGCTCACGAAGGTCTTGATCGTCGTCAACGATGCAGATGGAGTAGGTAATCAAAGTCGTCATAGCTCTCCTGTCCCCTTTTTGGGACGTGCTTGTCTCTGTCGTCTAAGGGAGAACCATCTATGTCGACGAACAGGGCCAGCCTCGAGGCAGTCCCGAGGACGGACTCTCGTATGGGTATGACCGTCATAGTATGCTATGCTGCGCCATCGCTAGTCCCAGTCAGAGAGAGAGGTGGGGAGGCTAGGAGTGCGCCGCAGAGGGGGGAAGGTCATGGCACTTCATGGGCTCAACAAGATCGAAAGCCAAGAAATTGAGCTGGACA
>JAGFXI010000062.1 GCA_017861095.1 Deltaproteobacteria bacterium
GAGCCGAGGGTAGCGTCCGCCAGATCATAAGAGAACAGATCGTGCCCCTCGGGGACCGGCGTATGGGTGGTAAAGATGCATTTATCCCGCACCTGGTCCGCATCACCGTTCGAGTCATGGTAAAGAGCCAGGGTGAGGAAGGCGGAGTGACCCTCATTCATGTGGTACGTGGTGATCTTCTCGCCCAATCGCTTCAGGGCCTGATAGCCCCCGATACCGAGGATCGCCTCCTGACAGATGCGCGTATGTTTGTCCCCGCCGTAAAGGTACTGGGTGAGCAGCCGATCATCGGGGGAATTGTCTTCGAGATCCGCATCGAGGAAGTAGATGGGAACCTTGCCCTTGAGCCCCTGGTAGGTATACTTCCAGACCCCGACTCGAATCTCTCTCCCCCCGATAGGAACCCTCACCTTGAGGGGCAGGGGCTCCATGAAGGCCCGCGGGTCGAAGTACGGATATAACTCTTCCTGCCAGCCCATAGGGCTGATGTTCTGGACGAAATAGCCCCGCTTGTAGAGGAGCGTCACCGCCACGAGGGGCAGCCCAAGATCCGCAGCAGACTTGACGTGATCCCCGGCGAGAATGCCGAGACCGCCGCTATAGGTGGGGATGTTCTCGCTGATACCGATCTCCATCGTTAAATAGGCAATGCGCATGAGCGTGTCCCTCGCTGACTCGATCGCGTCTTCCCGAATGCCCGGCCTGATCTCTCCCGTTGATCTATTCAGTTTGGCTCATTTTTTCACCGCGCCCCATTTAAGCGGAAAAGGGCGAGGAAGACAAGGTGATCTTCCTTCCGGCAAGGTAGCCAAGAGAGTGTCCTGACGCCCCGGTGACAGTGATTCGCCGCCATCTCAGTGAGGCCCTCTGCAGCCTAAGGGATTCTTTGCAGCTTGCGTGCCTTACGATTTCGTGGCGAGTTTCCCACGCTGCAGTCGGAATAGACCCACTTCGCCGCCCGCAGGGGAGACGGTGATGCCAAGCCTCAGGGAGGAAGGACGAAGTGCATGACGGGCCGAAAGATCTCTCTCCGCCCCCGGGGTGGCGACAGATTTTCACCCCGAAAGGAAAGGCTCGTTACGAGATAATACTTTTCACAATTGCATGAACATGTTATAAAGTTGGTTGACATGCTTCATAAATGGTATCCGAGGCATCCTGCTGTCTGTTCCGCACGCGGGGAGTTTGTGGTGACCAACAGCCGGACCTAGGAGGCAAGAAAGTTCATGTCCATGCCTGTAAAGGAGCTACAGAAAGAACTTAGATACGGCAACGTCAATGCCCACCGCCACTTTGACTGCCCATTTTACCAGAAGTGTCTGGAGGAGGCGGTTAAGAAGTACTGGGTCAGTTTTTCTTGCCGTAACTGTCCGGAATTCAAGAAGTTCAGGAAAGTTCAGGGCGCCAGCAAGCCGCAGCGCTAACGGGTGTTAGACGTCGGTCATATGTGGGAAGTTTTTCCAGGCGTCAGGCTGCTGTGAGTGGATATCCTGTCCCCCCCTCCGCGGCGACCTCCCTGAGTGCGGTCGTGGTCTTCCTTCCTCAGAGACAACTCAGGTCCATTCATGACAGAGATTGTCAGGGTGGCACTATCGGTTGGCCTCCGTACCCTAGAACAGGAATAGGATCCCGAGCACGCGGCCCCAACGTCTCAAGGATGCACTATTTCAAGCATGTGGTGGCTGATCCTGTCCCAAAGTCAACATGGCGCGAGGACAACAGGCGGCCCCACTCGTGTTTTGGCATTATTGTTGCTTGGCATTGTTGTTGCTTTATGAACGGACCGGAAGCGGTTTCCAGACAAGAGTAGGTCGGGCTCCGGATCAGACAGCAGGCGAGATCAGATCAAGTTGGGAAACCTGCAAGAGAGAAAGGAAGGATCTCATGCAGCTCAGGAAATCACTCATAACGATACGTGGGGAGAAGGGCTTCACCCTTATTGAGTTGCTCCTCGTCATGGCTATTCTGGGTATCCTGGCCTCCATTGGGCTCGGGGAGTTCATCGAAAGGAGGAAAGAGGCGTATGATAAACAGGCGATAGCCAAGGCCCGGGAATGGCTGACCGTCGCCACGGTCGCGGTTGCCAACCAGGAGTTAACCATGGTTGGGAGCCAATCTGGGACAGGGCCTCCCGCCATACCCGTCTTTGCCAACATGGACATGAATCCTCCGATTCATTGGGCCTATAACGTGGTGAACCCGGATGACGTGTATGAGTTCTACCTGGCCAGTGCGGGAGGCCGTGGCGCCTACTACTTCTGGATACCCGGACCGGGCTGTGGTGTGAGTGAATTTGGGGGCCTTTCCTCCGACCGGATCTACGACGATCCGCTAGGTGGCGTCTGGCGCGCCACAACCGGGCTGTGATTCGCGTCCAGCCCATCATTTCTGAAAGAGCTCGGGGTGGAAGGCAGAGACCCGGCGAGTGTCTCTGCATCCCACCCTGATTGTTCTCACCGCCCATGTTTTCACCCCCCCATGCATGTTCGCTGCTGCTCGCGAGTCTCCAGTAGGCATTGTTACCAGCCGGGCGGTGCATTCGTTCACCCCGTCGGCCGGCCAACTCACAGGAGGATATTTTTGTTTCCCCGTTTTCCTGAGAAAATTCAGCAAGAAAGCCCCTGATTCCGGTAACGGCTGACGGGTCCACCTGTCGCAGATCTAATTGGGTTGCACATTTTTTGCTAGTGGGCTATACAGTGGGTCATAAGCGTCATCCGATCTAGACCCAGCAGATAACGGGGGTGACAAGGGGGGTCGGGATGAAAGAGAAGAGAACGATCATTCTTGCCGTGATTCTTCTGGCCTTGGTAGGGGTCTACGTCTGGCACGCCCAGAGGCTCGACAGTGCTCGGTCGTCGCGAAACGTTGGAGACAAGCCGATCTCGTTGAGCCCCGCCGCGGAGTTCATGGGCAAGATGAACGGGGCTGTGAAGAAGTTCAAGCAGGACAAGGGCGACTACCCGCAAAAGCTTGAGGAGCTGAAAGGAAAGTACCTGGACGATGCGACCTACCAGAGGGCTTTGGAGCAGAAAGTCCAGTACGTTTACATGAACAAGGAAGTTTATCAACTCACCGTCCCGGCGGCTCCGGTGCAGGTAGCTGCGAAGCCCCCGGCTTCGGGGCCGCCGGCGCCTGCCGGACGGCAACCGGGAGCGCCCGCTGCGGCGCCAGCAGCGGTGGCACCGGGCGCCGCTCCGACTTCTCTTGCGGAGATCGTGGCAACCTACGACCCCAGGGGCAAAGCGGATCCCTTTAAGCCATTTCTTCTGACCCAGAAGGCGAGCGCTGAGGGTTTCGGTGAAGTAAAACGCAAGCCCCTTACGCCGCTTCAGAAGATGGCCCTCAGCGAGATCCAGGCCGGCCTTCGGGCCATCATTTGGGGTAAGATGGGCAACAAGGCACTGGTGGAGGACGCTACCGGCAAGGGCTATGTATTGGCGGTGGGGACCTACGTCGGCCAGAATGACGGTATCGTCAAGAAAATCCTCGAAGACAGGATCGTCGTCGAAGAGTACATCCGAGATCCGGTGGAAAATCGCCTCACCACGAACGAGGTCATCCTCAAGCTCAAGAAGGTGGAAACGGAAGAGTAGCGAACCCCCTACTCACGCACTCCTGCTGACTATCTCCCCCCGCAACGCTCGTCACGGGCCGATGAGCGTGCAGGGGGATTGTCGTTTATGACGGCAGTGGTATCACCACCCCATAAACCTCCGAGTATCGGGAAGTCCTTCCGTGATGATCGTTCCGCCACGAACGGTCGCTCCCGCGGACGTCCCCACCTCCGCGCTGCGGATCATCCACTCGTCTCCAGCCCCCATTATGCGCTAGACGCAACCAGAACTCGCCAGCGGAGCGAAAACAGGAGTGAAGATGGAAAGGAGAGGATCCACTCGCGCCACGCTCTTGCACCGCAACCCGTATCCAGGCGAGGATGGATTCATGTCTGGCCATGGGGCGCTCGGCCCGGATCGCCGTTATTTTATTGCCTTGCCAATTTCGCTATACTGGTACAACAAAAAATTTGGTAAATGATTGCTCTGTGCGAGCAACCCCAGCGTGGAGAGGAAATTGCCATGCCACAGGTTGGCCCTGGAACGTACATCACTATTCGGTTTGAGGCCTTTCTGGAATCCGGCACTAGAGTGCTTAGCAACGAGGACGAAACTCCCCTTGTCTTTCGCTTCGGTTCAGGTGAGGTGTTCTCGCGGATCGAACAAGAGATTGCTGGATTAAGCGCCGGGGATATCAGAGAATTTTTTGTTCAGCCGGAAGAGGCCTTCGGCCGCATTGACCACGCGAAGATACTCCGCGTTCCTCTCCAGGATTTTCCCCGTGGCAAAGAGCTGAAACGGGGCATGGTCCTCCGCGTGGAAACCAAAGAGGGCCGGAAAAACCTCTGTTTTGTCGGCGACATCCAGAAGGATCATTTCGTCTTGGATTTCAACCACCCACTGGCGGGCAAGACCCTGAAGTACAGGGTGCGCGTTCTGGATGTCCACAAGATCACCTGAGGCGTTTTCCGCAGCCTGCTAAGAGGAGAGCGGTTTCACTGTTCCCTTACCCACCACCGAATTCAGGATGTAGCTCCTCGGATTCACGTCCTTCTCGTTTACCTCGATCCGATAGTGGAGATGGGGCCCGGTTGAGTTTCCCGTATTCCCCATCAATCCCAGAACCTGGCCTCGTTTCACCTTGTCCCCCGGCTTCACGTTGAATCGGGAGAGGTGGGAGTATGATGTGGTGCACCCTCTTCCATGGCCAAGTCTTAGGTATATTCCCATATACCTGGATGACCCCGCCTCCAGCACCACGCCGTTCGCGGGGGCAATGATGGGCGTCCCCTCGGAATCACTGATGTCAAGACCGTTATGAAAGTCTCTTTGCCCGGTGAAGGGGCTCTGCCGCCAGCCGAAGCCTGAACTGAAGCAGTAGGTTTCCGAGTCAACGGGCACAATGCTCGGGGTATGATCGAGACGATCACGCTGCTCCCGCATAACCTGCAAGAGTTCCTGGAGATTCTCCTTGACTCGCCGTGTCTGCTCGAGAAGAGAGGAGGCAGAACGGTTTTTGGTTTCTGTCAAGGTTCTTGTCCTGGGAGCCTCATCGAACGCAAGCTGGGGCAGATGATCGTCTGCGGTAAAGCCTCCCTGGCCTTTGCCTCCTCCTCCCTCCTGGCGTTTTTCCACCCCGAGGAACCCTCGGATCACTTTGCCGTCTTTTTCGATACTCTTCACTAGATCCCGCATCTCATCCAGTTGGGCCGCTTGCTCCTGAAGGTGGGCATTTTCCACGTCCAGCCGGCGATTGTCGTGACATAAGCGGGCTACCAAGTAGGCAGCAAGCCCAAGAGACAGCCAGGAAAAAGCGAGTAATACGGTCGCGGTCAAGACCACACCAAGGGAAACTGAGAAGACGCGGGAGCGGCCGGGATCCGGCGACATCCAGCGAACGATGACTCTTCTGCCCCCCAAGCTACCTCCCTCCCAACACCGGATGGATTTCCCGAGGAGGAACTGAAAACCGTGGACACTCCTCGGGACCCCTTCCTACAGGCGCATTTCCCTGTGATTTTGCAAAGTTTAGGCCAAGGAGGAAGGCACACACGGACATGGATCGTGGTCGCAGCAGGTGGCTGGTGCATAATGCGGGCTCGACCGGGCGGCGGCCATCACGAAACTCACCCTGCTGTGGTAGCGCTCCGGAAGGCGGCATCGCTCAGAGGGGAGGAGTTAGGGTTCATTTCCCACCTCGTGGGGGGTGATCTTTCCTATGTGTCTTGGCGTGATAGAGCATCTCGTCCGCTTTGCGCAGCAGAGAGGCGGGGTCTTTGATGGCGCTATCAGGCACAGAGGAGACCCCGCAGCTCATAGATACGGGAATGAATGTTCCCTCCACGTTCAACGGATTGGCATCAAAATAGTCGCGGAGGCGATGGATGAGATTCTGCACCTCCACCTCCGTAACCCCGGGGAGGATGATGACGAATTCATCGCCGGCATACCTGGCAACGACGTCCGTATCCCGCGTCATTTTGACCAGCCGTCTCGCCACATACTTGAGAAGTGCGTCTCCGCGGTCGTGTCCGAAACGGTCGTTCACCACCTTGAAATTGTCCAGGTCGAGAAAGGCCAGGGAGAGAGGGCTCTTATACCGTTGGGCCCTTCTAAACTCCCGCTGGAGGATCGTCTCCATGACCCTCCGGTTGAGGAGCTTGGTGAGGGGATCTCTCGTTGCCAGCCACTGCAGCCGTTCGTGAGCGGTGACGTTGGAAAGGCAGATGGAGACTTTGACCGCGAGCCGCTCTAGAAGCCGGGTATCCATCCCCGGTCTGTACCGGAGCCGAGTGAGATCTGCCTGGTTGAGGCTCCCGATGATCTCTCCGTGGAAGGTTATGGGAGCGACCGCCAGGGAGCGGATGAAGTGCATTTGTCCGCTGGGAAGGAGCGGGTGGTAGGGTCTCAAGTCGCCGTTCGCGAGCAGGGGAGTCGTGCGGTGCTCGATGAGACCGAGGAATGCCCCTCGATCCAGGATGTTCAGTCGCTCCCGGAGATTTTCGGATGACTCCAGGGAATCGATGAGATCGGAGAGCTCGCTGTCGCGGATCATAGTGATCCAGACGTAGGGGACACCGAATTTCTGTCTGATCTCGGTGAGCAATTTCTCGAAGAGATCCCTAAAATTGAGAATCGCGAGTATGCTTACCTCGATCTCGAAGAATTTCTGGGCAACTTCCTCATTGACCCTGAGGGTCTCTAGGATCTCCTCGACGTTCTTCATACCCTCTTCCCGCGGGTGGTGAGCCCACCCCCTACGTTCTCAGAGAACCCGGAGCCACTCGGGTTTCAAGGCGATCTCGCCGCGGATGGCTTCGTCAACGAGCGCCAAGGCCTGGTCCCGATCTTTGGGGAGTCTTGCTTTAAGCGGCAGATAGTTGGAGGCGTGGTTGGCGAAAAAAAGCCCGCCGCTCAGGCGGGTGTGGCCGATCATCTCCCGAAGCTCCGTGAGGAGCTCCCGTTTCCCCGGCAGGATAAAGCGACCTGAGGCATGGTCTGCCCCGAGGGGCGTGTTGGGGAGCACCATCACCGTGAGGACACCGACATAGTCGGGATCCATGGCGCTAAGGAGGTCGCCGGTTGCCTGGGCGTGGTGCAGGGAGCCAGCCGGTCCGGCGATTCCGAGGAGAGCCGTCACCGAAAGCTTGATACCCGCCTCCTTCACCCGCCTCCCCTGGAGAATGAGGTTCGCCGCCGTCGTCCCCTTGCCCACCTGGCGAAGGGTTTCGTCATCCCCACTTTCCACGCCCAGGTAAAGGATACCAAGTCCCTTCTCTCTCAGCCCCACGAGGTGTTCATCTCTCTTCATCTTGATGCTCTTGGCGTTGGCGTAGGCGCCGACCCTCCTCACCCAGGGAAGGTGGCGCCGGATCTCCTCCAGGATCCAGACGAGTCTTTCCTGCGGCACAATAAGGGCGTCCCCGTCCAAAAGGAAAGCGCGGTGCTGATGCCTCATGTAGCGGGAGGCAAAGAGGATGTCATTCAGTATCGTCGGGTCGTCCTTTATTCTGAACCGCTTATCCCGATAGCTCCCGCAGAAGGTGCACTTGTTGTGGGAACATCCCACAGTCACCTGGAACAGAATACTGAAGGCCTCGCTGGGCGGCCGGATGATCAGGCCTTCGTAGTGCATCTCCTCGGAAACGTCCATGATCGATGCTCTCCCCGTCCCTCTCTTCCGCTTTCCTACCTGGCGACTTCCGGCTATAGTACGTTGTTAGCCAGATTTTTCAAAGGCCTTTGGTGAAAGTGATCAGCAGCTACTCCGACACGTGTGCGAGGAGAGCTCTCCGGTGTCGACACCTCTTTCAGAGAGAGCCAAGGCCCTTGTTCTCATCGCCGCTCTCCTCGCGGTCTTCCTCGGAGCGCTGGACGCCCTCATTATCGGGGCGGCCATGCCGACTATCGTCGCCGATCTGGGCGGCCTTGAGCTCTACAGCTGGGTCTTTTCTGCGTACATGCTGGCGCGAGCCGTCTCGCTCCCCCTCTTCGGCAAGCTCGCCGACCTCTACAGCACCAAGAGACTCTTTATTCTGGCACTGGGCATCTTCCTCATCGGGTCCGTGCCCGCAGGAGCAGTGAGGAATATGGCGGAACTCATTCTCCTTCGCGCCATCCAGGGGGTCGGGGCCGGCGGCAACTTCGCCCTCGCCTATATCGTGGTCGCCGAAGTTTCACGACCCTCGGAGCGCGGGAGGACCATGGGGCTCATCAGCTTCGTTTGGGGGATCTCAAGCCTCCTGGGACCACTTCTCGGCGGACTCATCGTCACCTACCTCCCCTGGCCCTGGGTGTTCTATCTCAACGTGCCGTTAGGCGCCGTTGCGATCTGGTGGGTGAGCCGGTACTTCCAGGAGTCACGAGAGAAACGAGCGGAGGCCGCAGTCGACTACCTGGGCGCCTTTGCCCTCACCACAGGAGTCCTGAGCCTGCTCATGGCCTTTCTCATCGGCGGCAAGGGTTCCGGGGCTTGGCAGTCGCCCGAGGTACTCGGCCTTGGTGCTCTCACCGTGCTGGCCGCCCTCCTTTTTTACGTCGCCGAGCGCAGAGCCGTCGATCCCATTCTGCCTCTCGGTTTCTTTCGAGTACCGGGCTTTACCCTGGCAAACGGGGCCGCATTCTTCAGCAGCTTTGCCGTATTCTCTCTCACCGCCTTCATTCCTCTCTTCCTCCAGGGCGCGATGGGAAAGACTCCGGCCGAGCTTGGGCTGCTCATGGTTCCCCTCAGTCTCGGCTGGTCAGCCGGTGCACTCACCTGTGGCCGCCTGGTTGAGCGCCTCGGGGAAAAAACAGCCAGCCTCAC
>JAGFXI010000332.1 GCA_017861095.1 Deltaproteobacteria bacterium
CCTCACGAGCGACGGCACGGCGAACCGAGATTAAATTGAAAAAGACATGGGGGGCAAGCCAATCTGAGCTTTTGACGAGATAGTTAAAATCCTACTGGGACGGCACTGTTCACCTATGGTCACCCGCTCCGGTTTCGGTGAATCGAGGGTACCACAAAATCTTGGGAGTGGTCAAAGGCTGGATGATCACGGGACCATCTTGGGGTTGCACCCGAAACCAGAGCTATGGTGCGGAAGATGGGATGAGAATTTCGAGCGGAGGGGTGGGCGACTCTGATCACGCTCGATCTGGGAACTGGGTTAGGGTTGGAGGATGGGCATTCCAGCATGAACAGGCCGAGAATCGCCTGTGCCGCCCGTGATGGTTCTGAAAGTCCTGCGGGTATCTCTTCAGCTGACAGACCCGAGTGGGGTCCATGGGAAATGAAGATCCTTGGTTGATTCTCCAGCTCGTGATGAGATAGCCGAAGCCCGAACGGATCGGGAGGAATGGTCACCTAGCATTAGCGGTCCTGAGCTTGGTGCGTCGCGGCTGCCACAAAAGTTTTGAACCGTCGGAGCGTTCCCGAAGACTGGGCTGTCAGGTTCCTTCGTCCCGACGCGCCGAGTTCGCCGGCTGCACGGCCGCAATCTCGGCGCGGATTTCGGATCTCAGTTCTTTCACCGTCGCGACCCGCGTGTGGAGAAGGCTACGGTAGCGTGCATGGAAGCGGAAGGCGACGAAGAGGTTGAGGAGGGCATAGCTCGCGAGGGCTGCGATCCCTTTGCCGCTGAACACGGTGTGGACGGCGGAGAGAAAGAGCCCGAGGGCGCTCCGCGGGCCGGGATCGGCAAAGAACTCACGCCAGCTTGTCTCGGCGCCGATGGCAAGGAAAAGAGCGGCGAGGAGAAGGAGGTAGGTCAGGTACTGGCGCGCCTTGAACCCCCACGCCGAAAGAGAGGAGGATGTCGTGAGCCGCAGCATGACGGTCTGCGACAGGCGCTCCTCGAGATCCCCGACACGCTTCGGAAGATCGAGGGCCGTCTCGAGACGACTTTGAAGGACTGCAGGCAGGGCCTCGCGATGCATGGTGTGGAGAAGGTGCTCTTGCAGCCATTCCACCCGTCGGCGAAGCGAAGATCCGAGCTCCGGGGGCAGGGAGTAACGGGTGTGGTCAGCCGATCTTCCTCCCTCGTCACCGAAGCGGCGCTCCCATTCCCTGGAGACGAGGGCAAGGGTCCGCCCCGGGCCCACAAGGAGTGCCGGATCGCTCTGGCCAATCCGGATTTCGTGCCGAAGATGGGTTCTCAGCCAGACGGCGAAGACCTCCTCCGCGGCCAGACGCCACTCGGTGCGGTGGGCGGCGAGTTCCTCTTCCAGGCGCTCGATGAGCCCCTCGGCCCGCTCCAGATGGACTCCCGCTCCCCTGAGCACGGCGCTCAGGTTCTGGACCTCCACATCCAGGTTGGCGGCTTTGATGGCTGTGATCTCCTTTATCTCCCGTTGCTGGAACACGTACTGCCGGAAGGCGGGAAACTGATTCCACGGTGAGAGTTCCCCCGATGGCAGCGCCTCTTGTGAGGAGACGACGAAGAGGAGGGGGTCGCTGATCCCCTCGTTCTCGATGTGCTGGCGGAAGGTGCGGCTCACTCCGGCGAGCCGCTCGTAGCCGGTCTCCTGGGTCTCCCCCTGGAAGAGGAGGTCGGCCTTGTTGAGGACAAAGGAGAAGTTCTGCGGCGCCTTGGGCACAAACCGGAGAAACTCGTAGAATCTCCCGTCGGCATACTTCTCCGGGGATGCGACCCAGACCAGGAGATCCAGGTGATCGAGGAAGGCGATGACCCGGTGACGATGCTCTCCCAGGAGGCTGTCGAAGTCAGGGAGATCGCATAGGATCACCTGTTTGACCGTCTCGGTCCCGTGGGTGATTTCCTCCCAGGGCACCTCGGCTGCGAGGAGGGTCGGGGGGATCTGGACGGATGCGTGCCGGTAGATGAGCACCCGGTCCGTGTGGGGGCGGCGGTGACTGGTTGAGGCGATGGGGCTTCCAGCCAGGGCGTTCATTACGGTAGACTTCCCGACTCCGGTTCCGCCCAGAAGCCCTAGGGTGAGGGATCTCCCCTCGAGGGCGGTGAGCCTGAGGGAGAGCTCGTCCGCCTGGAGCCGGAGCGCCTGCCGCTCCTCGGAGGCAAAACAAAGAAAGGAGCCCCGGTCAAGGACCGTGACGATCCTCTCCAGATCCTCGTGGAGTGCCCTGGTTCCCTGTTTCATGGTGAACTCCTCCAGCCCGCGATTCGCTCATCGCCGCCGCACCGCCAGGCTGGCGGCGATGGCGCCCAAGGCCTCCCGGACTTCCGGCGGGGTCATGAGCCCCTCGAGGCAGCGGCGGTAGCGGTCGGCCTGCCCGGAGACCACGGATGTCAGAGCTCCCTGGTATCGCGCCGCAAGCTCCTTTCCCGTCTTCTCAATCTCGTAATAAGCGAAGAGCTCGACCGCGCCCTTCGTCACCAGGGGAGCAAGGACCGTGTCGAGCGCCGCATCGAGGAGGGTGAGCCCACCCCCTACGGCGGTCTCGAAGGCGAGTATGAGAACTCCCCAGAGCACCGAGGTGGAGTAGATGCCGAGGCGCTTCTCCGGGGGAATACCGCGCTCCAGCTTGGCGAAGGTCTCCTCGAGCCAGGAGGTGAGCCGGTCCTGCTGCGCGTCCAGACGCTGCTCGATCTCGCGTCCGGTGAGGGCAAGCCCCGGCTTCCGGAGAGCTCCGAAGAGCGGCGCCGTCGGCTCGGCAGGCGAGAGCTGTTCGAGAACCGAACGGTTGAGCCGCTCGATGGTCGTCTCGACCACGGCAGGGTCCATCTTCCGCCGGAGCCGGCTGAGCGCCTGGTCGTGGGCGGCCTTGGACCCCTCCTGCCTCAGGCCGAGAAGGCGAAAGGGAGCGAGGAGAAGATCCTTAACCAACCGGCGGGGCCTGGCGAGGACATCGTACTTGGCATAGAGCTTCCTGATCTCGCGCTGGAGGTGTTCCTTGGTGGCTGCGGCGAACCGTTCCCGGTAACGGCCAAGGAGATCCTCGGAAGCCCTCCGCGAGAGATCCTCGAGCCGTTTCAGCCACTGCGCCGCCGCCTGGGCCTCCTGGTCCAGGAGCTCCTGAAGTTGCCCGATCCGGCTTCGGAGATCATCGACCCGAGCCGCTTCCTGGCGATCCCTGAAGGCTGCAAGCCCCTCCAGGGCCACCTTACCCAGCAACTCGTCTCGGAAGGCGCTGAAGGCGCCCATCGCCGCGACGGTTTGTGAGGGATGCACGGGAGCCTGGGGGATAAGCCGGAGGTCGTTCTCGGGGATGGAGACGCCGTGGGCGTTGAAGGATTCGATCACTTCCCCGGCGGTCAGATCCTCCCCCACCTTGTTGAGGAGGATGGCGCAGGGTCGCCGGTCCCGGACGACCTGGAGCAGGAACTGGTGGGGAACCTCGTCGGCGTACTTCTCCTGACTGGTGACGAAGAGGACCGCGTCGGCGAGGAGGTAGAGGTGCTCGGCGAGCCGCCGGTTGTCGGCCTCGACACTGTCAAGGTCCGGAGTGTCGACGAAGACGAGGTGCGCATACTCTTCCCGTTCGTGCTCGACGACAAGAAGGCGGCCCGGAGTGCCCTCCGCCGGGATTGACGGGCTGCCGGCGCCCGCGCGCCGCTCCACCTGGAATGCGGGAAACGGGAACCCCTCCTCGATTGCAGCCCGGCGATGGGCATAGAGGATGGGGCCGCGGGTTTTGGGGCGCTCGACGCCGGTTTGGCTGAGCTCGCTTCCCAGGAGGGCGTTGAAGAGGGTGGATTTTCCGGTCCCCGTCCCGCGCTGAGCCCGGGGCAGTGAATGGTGCCCGGGAGGTGCGGGGCGGCGCTGATGGGCTCCGCCGGAACTCGCCCTTTCGGTTCCTTGTCGCCAGTGATCGCCATGGGGGAAGTTCGCCTTTCCTCCGGCGGCGCCGCTGTTGGCGCGGAGCCGCCCTAAGTCCCATGAACTCTGGCACAAAGGGCGACAGGCTGTCAAGGTTCGCCCGGAATGCCCCCGCGGTTCCCGGCGGCACGACCATCTCCACGATCTCGCTG
>JAGFXI010000333.1 GCA_017861095.1 Deltaproteobacteria bacterium
CAGTTCCCCGGTGGCGGGCCGTCGCCCTTCAGCGGTGTACCCCGGCTCGTCGTCATCCTTCATTTGCTGTTTCTAGGGGGCGTAGTTTTTTTTGGCCATCATCCTCCCGTGTTCCTTTGGGTCATGCTCCTGTTTCTTGGGTTCTCCGAGGCCTACGAGCGCTACCAGGATCGGTTGATTCTGCGTGAGGGCCTGCTGGTGGCCTTCTTCCTGGCCGGTCTCGTGGTCCTCGGCGGCAAGCAGCAGTGGTGGCTGCAACCACTTGTCGCCGGGATGGACAGCATGGTTCTCTTTTTCAGCGCCACCGCCCTCACGGCCATCACCGATAATGCCGCCCTCACCTACCTCGGTTCGTTGGTCGAGGGCGTGACGAGCGCCTACAAGTATGCGTTGGTTGCGGGCGCCGTCGCCGGCGGCGGGCTCACCGTGATAGCCAATGCCCCCAACCCGGCCGGATTCTCGATTCTCAAGGGGCACTTCGCGGAGCAGTCCATCCATCCTGTCGGGTTGCTCATCGCTGCACTCCCCCCGACGGTCGTCGCCGTCCTGGCATTTCTCATGCTCTGAGCCGCGTTTTCGCGGAGCTTCGTGATATGTGTTACCCGGGTGAATCTGTAGCATCCAACAAAGATGGGCCGTTGCCTTGGTGAGGATGAAGTGAGACGAGAACCACATAAAGGGGAACGATGGGGGAGACGGTCAACACCCGAGAGCCTCCTGTGTTTGCGGTGATTGTTTCTATTGACCCTCCTCGGGCTTCTCGCCATAATGCGCTAATCTTTCATCGAGGAGAAGATAAGCGATAACCGCGTTAGAGTCAGGAAAGGAGAGCTGCTGTGCGCACCACATTCACTTCTGAGTCGGTCACCGAGGGCCATCCGGATAAGATCTGCGACCGGGTTTCGGACGCAGTTCTGGATGAGGTCGTGAGTCAGGATCCCACGGGACGAGTGGCCTGCGAGACCTTTGCCACCGTGGGGATGGTCCTGGTGGGCGGTGAGATCACCACCACCGCCTGGGTGGACCTTGCAAAGCTTGTGCGGACCGTGCTGGGGGAAATCGGCTACACCTGCACCGAAGTCGGCCTGTGCTCGGACAGCTGTTCAATCATAAACGTCATCGGCAAGCAGTCTCCCGATATCGCTCAGGGCGTTGATACCGGTGGTGCTGGTGATCAGGGGGTAATGTTCGGTTACGCCTGCCGAGAGACGGATGAACTCATGCCACTTCCGATCATGCTCGCCCACAAGCTGACAAGGCGACTCACGGAGGCTCGTAAGCAGGGGATCCTCCGCTATCTGCGGCCGGACGGCAAATCCCAGGTCACAGTCGAGTATGAGGACGGCATACCTGTCAGGATCGACAGCGTCGTTCTTGCTGCCCAGCACGACGAGTCCATTCTCGACCGCACAGGCCGGAGCATCACGAAAAGGGCTCGCCAGGAGATCATCGACACAGTGGCGCGTGCTGTGGTGCCGGCGCAGTACCTCGACAAGAAGACCAAGTTCTACGTTAACGAGACCGGGAAGTTTGTCATTGGCGGCCCGCAGTCGGATACGGGCATGACCGGCAGGAAGATTATTGTGGACACGTACGGGGGCTGGGTTCCCCACGGCGGCGGGGCGTTTTCCGGAAAGGACGCAAGCAAGGTGGATCGCTCCGCCTCGTACATGGCGCGCTATATCGCGAAGAACTGCGTTGCCGCCGGTCTCTGCAAGGAGATGGTGGTCCGGCTCGCATACGTCATCGGCCGAGCCGAGCCGACCGATGTTGCCATCGACACGCGCGGGACCGCAGTCATCGACGAGGCCAAGCTGCTCAGGCTCATTTGGGATCTGTTCCCCCTCAAGCCAAGAGAGATGATCAAGCATCTCAATCTGCTCCAGCCCATCTACCAGGCGACCTCGGCGTACGGTCATTTCGGCCGGGAGCCGTTTAAGAAGAAGGTCGGCAAGAGCACCTTGGAATTCTTCAACTGGGAGAAGACCGACTTGGCGGAGGAACTGCGCCGCGTGGCGGAATAAGGGAGTTGGGCGGTTCGCTCTTGGCGGGGTGACCTTGAGGTCTCCTGGCGGACCGGGGGCATCCATCCGCGGCGGGTAGCGCGCCGCCGACTCTGAGGAGTCGTTAGTTATGGCCGAGATGCAGCGTGACCTTACTCGCACCGCCCTTGCGGTGCTCTTCATTGCCATCCTGATCGGTTTCTCGTTCTGGATCCTGCGGCCGTTCCTCGGTGCCATCGTCTGGGCGACGATGATCGTGGTGGCCACATGGCCCCTCATGGTGGCGGTGCAGGCCCGGCTGTGGCGCAGACGGGCGCTGGCCGTCACGGTGATGACCCTCGCCCTCCTGCTCGTCTTGGTCGTGCCGCTCTCGCTCGCCATCGGCACCATCGTCGCCAATGCCGACACCATCGCCGGCTGGGCTAAGTCGCTCGCCACCTTCAAGGTGCCGCCGCCGCCGGAATGGGTGGGGAAGCTGCCGCTCATCGGCGGCAAGGCCTTGCTCGCGTGGGAGCAGGTCGCTGCCGCGGGGATCGAGGAGTTTGCCGCAAAGGCCGCGCCTTACGCCGGCCTCGTGACGAGATGGTTTGTCGCCGAGGTGGGCAGCTTCGGGATTGTATTCCTCCAGTTCCTGCTCACCATCGTGATCGCGGCGATCATGTACGCGAACGGCGAGCGGGCGGCGGCGGGTGTCAGACGCTTCGGCAGGCGTCTCGCGGGACCGCGGGGCGAGGACTCGGTCCGCCTCGCCGGCCAGGCCATCCGCGGCGTCGCCCTCGGCGTGGTCGTGACCGCGCTGGCGCAGTCGGTGGCAGGGGGGATCGGCCTCGCGGTGGCCGGCGTGCCCTTCGCGGCGGTCCTCACTGCAGTGATGTTCATGCTCGCCATCGCCCAGCTCGGCCCCGCGCTCGTACTCGCGCCGGCAGTGGTCTGGGTTTACTGGAGCGGCAGCACCGGGTGGGGGACCTTCCTGCTCATCTGGACCGTCGCCGTCGGCGCCATGGACAACTTCCTGCGCCCCATCCTCATCAAGCGGGGCGCGGACCTGCCTCTCCTCCTCATCTTCGCTGGGGTGATCGGCGGTCTCATGGCCTTCGGGCTCATCGGCATCTTCGTCGGTCCGGTCGTGCTGGCGGTGGGGTACACCCTCCTGGAGGCGTGGGTGAGCGAGGAGGAGGGTGCGGCCTAGCCCACATTATGCACGAACTACCGGCTACGACCGCGGATATGGCTGTCCTCCTCTCCGAGCTGCAGGCCCTGTGAGGAGGAACGCTGCGGGAGCGGCTTCCAGCGACACAGATGGAGGGGCTGATC
>JAGFXI010000334.1 GCA_017861095.1 Deltaproteobacteria bacterium
TGAACGCGTTTTGGGAGTCGCTTGCCTTCGAGCTGCCTCTGGCGGAAAAGGGGAACGGGAATGTGTGGCGCCGATGGATCGACACAGGTCTCGACTCGCCGGACGACATCGTGGAATGGCGGAAGGCGCCGCTGATCCAGGGTTACAGCTATCGTGTCGAGCCCCGCTCGGTGGCGGTGCTTTATGCGGAGATGGAATGAAATCTTATCGGCCTGGGGGTGCATACGGGGGAGGGAGCCGTTCCGCCTCCGCGCCCCACAGGGCTGCGGCTGTCAGGATGACGGGCCAGTCGGCAATGCCCTGTTTGGCGGGCGTTTCTGCGCGCTTTCCCCTTGTGCTCCCGGATTGAAATGTTTATAAGTTTGGGGTTACAGTTCGACAAGCGGTCTTCCGGTGACAGTATTATACGTTTAGCCCGTGGGCGGCATACGGGGAGCTCTTTCGCGGATGAGCTTTCCACCCACAACCTGGAGGTAGCATGAAATTCAAGAACGCTTTTGCTGATTTGAGCATTCATCTTGCTCCATCGGTCAGGCCGGCCTGGCGCACGACAATACTAACGAGCTTCCTGCTACTCCCCTCGCTGATTCTGGCGGGCTGCGGCGGCGGGAGCGAGGAGCAGAAGAAGCAGGCGGCGAAGGCAGCGGCTGCTCCCGTACCGGTGGTCGTTGCTACCGTCATCCAGAAGACGGTTCCGATCATCGCCGAATTCACGGCACGGGCTGACGCCAAGGATACCGTGGAGCTGAGAGCCCGGGTTGAGGGGTTCCTGGAGGGAATTCATTTCGAAGAAGGCCGCCCGGTGAAGAAGGGGCAGGTCTTGTTCACACTCGACAAACGCAAGTACGAGGCGGACGTGCAGAATGCCAAGGCGCAGCTTGCCAAGGCTCAGGCCGACCTCGTTTTTGCCCGGGATAAAGTGCGGGTTGAGGTGGCTCAAGCGAGGCTGGATCAGGCCAAAGCTCAGCTGGGGAAAGCCGATCTGGACGTGAATCGTCTCACCCCGCTGGCGAAGGAAAAGGCCGTTCCTCAACAGGACCTGGACAATGCTCTGGTTGAGCAGCAGGTGGCAAGATCCAACGTTGCCGCCAACCAGGCCAACTATAACGACGTGGTCCTCAATCAGAAGACGAGCATTGATCAGGCCATGGCAGCGGTGTCGGCAGCCGAATCCTCGGTCCAGAATGCCGAACTCGATCTGAGCTATTGCACGATCACATCTCCCATAGACGGCCTGATCGGCCAACGGATGGTTTCCGTCGGGAACCTGGTTGGCCGGGGCGAACCGACCTTGCTGGCCACGGTTTCGGCCCTGGATCCTCTCCGGGTGTCTTTCGCCTTGAGTGAGACTGAGTACCTGATGGTGGCGAGACGAATGAGCGGATCGGCCAGGAAGTCGTTTCCTTTTGATTTGATCCTCGCGGATGGAACGGTATTTCCAAACAAGGGACTGGTTACGATTGCGTCGCGGGCCGTGGATGAAAAGACGGGAACCCTGACGCTGGTTGCCGAGTTTCCCAATCCGCAGGGATTGGTACGGCCCGGACAGTTTGGCAGGGTCCGCGGTGTCGCCGACACGGTGGAAAATGCGATTCTCGTCCCACAGGTGGCTGTTATGGAGCAGCAGAGCGCCAAGACGGTTTATGTCGTGGAGGATGGCAACAAGGTGGCCGTCCGCACTGTGGTTCTTGGAGAACGGTATGAGAACTTGACCATCGTCAAAGAGGGACTCAAGCCTGGGGAACGAGTCATTACCGAGGGGATGCAGAAAGTGCGGCCCGGAATGGTTGTGACCACCGAGAATCCCATCGCAACGGAGAAGTAAACAGGAAAGGACCCATATGCCAAACTTCTTTATCCGCCGGCCCATCGTGGCCATCGTCATATCGATCCTGACCGTCATGCTCGGGGCCATAACCATAACCAGGTTGTCGGTGGAGCAGTACCCCTTTCTCGCCCCGCCGAACATCCGCGTGACCGCCACGTATCCGGGCGCATCCGCCGAGGCGGTCGAACAGTCGGTGGCGACTCCCATCGAACAGGAAGTCAACGGCGTCGATCGCCTCATCTATATGAAGTCTTCGAACACCAGCGACGGCCGCATGCTTCTGGATGTCAACTTTGAGGTCGGCACGGACCAGGACATGGCAAACGTCCTCACTCAGAACCGGGTCTCGTCGGCGCAGGCGCGCCTGCCTCAGGAAGTCATCCAACAGGGGGTGACCGTCAAGAAGCAGAGTCCCAGTATTCTGATGGTGGTATCGCTCGGTTCGCCCAATGGCTCGTACGACGCCAACTTCCTCATCAACTACTGCGGCATCAACCTGCGCGACCAGATGCTCCGGATTCCCGGAATCGCGCAGGTGGACCTTTTCGGCGGGACGGACTACGGCATGCGGATCTGGATCCGGCCCGACAGGCTGGCCAAGCTCGGTTTGACCCCGGCGGACGTCATTGCCGCCATCAAGGACCAGAACCTGCAGGCCCCCGCCGGCAAGGTCGGCGCCGCGCCGACGCCGAAGGACCAGATGTTCACCAATACGGTCAGCGCTCCGGGCCGGCTCGTCACAATCGAGGAATTCGAAAACATCATCGTCAGCCAGAGCGCGGCCGGCGATGTGGTGCGCCTCAGGGATGTCGGGCGTGCGGAGCTCGGTTCGCAGGACTATAACTCCTTCGGGCGTCTGAACGGCAAGCCGAGCGGAGCGATGGCCATCTACCTCTTGCCCGGCGCCAACCAGCTCAAGGCCGCCGAGACGATTTACGAGACGATGGAGCGCGCCAAGGAGCTCTTTCCGCCCGACGTGAATTACGATATCGTTTACGACACCACGCCGGCGGTGGAAGCCTCGATTCATGACATCCTGAAGACCTTCATCGAGGCGCTGATTCTCGTGACGCTGGTAGTATTCATTTTCCTCCAGAACATCCGGGCAACCATCATCCCGCTGATCACGATTCCGGTCTCCCTCGTCGGCACCTTCATCTTCTTCCCCGCCCTGGGATTTTCAATCAATACCCTTTCGATGTTCGGCCTGGTGCTGGCTATCGGCATCGTCGTGGACGACGCCATTGTCGTGGTGGAGGCGGTCATCCACCATCTCGAACACGGAATGGAGCCAAAGGCGGCAACCATCAAAGCCATGGAGGAGGTGCAACAGCCGGTGATCGGGATTGCACTCATCCTCTCCGCGGTGTTCGTGCCCGTCGCCCTCCTCGGCGGGCTGGTCGGCAGCATGTACAAGCAGTTCGCGCTGACCATCGCCATCTCGGTGCTGCTCTCCGCCTTCAATGCGCTGTCGCTG
>JAGFXI010000335.1 GCA_017861095.1 Deltaproteobacteria bacterium
GGCGACGCCGCCATCACCTTGGCCGTGGGGGAGGTGGACGAGGCTGCCAGGACCCTCCTGCTAACGGCGGAGGAGGCTCTTTACCAGGGAGTTTCCCGGGCGGTGGCCGGGAACCATCTCTCGGATATCTCCCACGCCGTTCAGAGTCACGCGGAGCGGCGCGGCTATTCGGTGGTCAGAGAGTTTACCGGCCACGGTATCGGGCGCAGCCTCCATGAGGACCCCCAGGTTCCCAATTTCGGTCGCCCGGGGATGGGTGTCCAGCTCAAGGCCGGTATGGTGCTCGCCATCGAACCCATGGTGAACCAGGGCGAGAGTGCCATCGAGATTCTCCATGACGGCTGGACGGCGGTTACCAGGGATCGGCGGCTCTCGGTGCACTTTGAGCATTCGGTTGCCATCACCGAGAACGGGCCGGAGATCCTGTCCCAACTGTGAGGGCGGAGACAAGGCGGAGGTCACTGCGGAGGAGCGGATGGCGAAGGAAGAAGCCATTTCGGTAGAGGGCACAGTGGTGGAGCCGTTGCCGAATGCCATGTTTCGGGTGGAGTTGGCCAACGGCCACCGGGTTTTGGCTCATGTATCCGGCAAGATGCGGATGCATTTCATCAAGATCCTCCCTGGAGACACGGTAACCGTCGAGCTTTCACCCTACGATCTCACCCGAGGCCGAATTACCTATCGGGTGAAGTAGCTGCGAGAACGACCAGGGGAATGGAGCGGTCATTATGAAAGTGCGGGCTTCGGTCAAGCGCATTTGCCGCAAGTGTAAAATCGTTCGGCGCCATGGCACCGTGCGAGTCATTTGCGAAAATCCCAGACATAAGCAGCGTCAGGGATAACAACGGAGGGAAGAGCATTGGCACGCATTGCAGGTATCGACTTGCCCAAGAACAAGCGAATAGAGATCGCGCTCACTTACATCTACGGCATCGCCCGGTCCAGCTCCCAGAAGATTCTGGCCAAGGCCGGGGTCGATCCCAACACCAAGTCGGACCAGCTCACGGAAGACGAGATCACCCGCATCCGGCGGACCATCGACAGCGAGTACAAGGTAGAGGGTGATCTCCGCGCCGAGATCTCCATGAACATCAAACGACTCATGGATCTCGGCTGTTACCGGGGGCTGCGTCACCGCCGAGGGCTCCCTGTTCGCGGGCAACGTACCCATACCAACGCCCGTACCCGCAAGGGCCCGCGGCGGTCCATGATCGGTCGGCGTAAGAAATAAGGGGAGCAGGAGGAACAATGGCCAAGGCGAAAGGGAAAATTGCCAGGAAGAAGAAGGAACGCAAGAACGTTCTCAACGGTGTCGCCCACATTCAGTCCACCTTCAACAATACCATCATTACCATCACGGACATGAATGGGAACGTGCTTGCCTGGTCCAGTGCGGGCAGTCAGGGCTTCAAGGGGTCACGCAAGAGCACGCCCTTTGCGGCGCAAATGGCAGCGGAGAGCGCTGCCAAGAAGGCCCAGGAGCACGGGGTGCAGAACATCGAGGTCTACGTCAAGGGCCCCGGTGCCGGTCGGGAGGCCGCTCTCCGGGCCCTGCAAGCGGCAGGCTTCTCGGTTAGCCTCATTCGGGACGTGACCCCCATTCCTCACAACGGCTGCCGTCCGCCCAAGAGGCGGAGAGTTTAGGCAAGGAGGTTCAGCGTGGCTCGCTATACCGCGTCAGTGTGCCGTCTCTGTCGTCGAGAGAATTTGAAACTGTTCTTGAAGGGTGACCGGTGCTACTCGGACAAGTGCGCCTATGAACGGCGTGGCTATCCTCCCGGGCAGCATGGTCAGGCCCGTGGGAAGCACTCGGACTATGCTCTCCAGCTCAGAGAGAAACAGAAGGTCAAACGGATGTACGGAATGCTGGAGCAGCAATTCCACACCTCCTTCTACAGGGCGGAGCGGCAGAAGGGGATCACTGGGACCAATCTCCTTGTTCTCCTGGAGCGTCGGCTCGACAACGTGGTTTACCGCATGGGCTTCTCCAACTCCAGGTCGCAGGCCAGACAACTGGTCCGCCACTCCCACTTCCTGGTGAACGGGAACCGGGTCAACGTTCCCTCATACCTCGTGGGCGTGGGCGACAGGGTGGAGGTCAAAGAGAAAAGTCGCGACCTTCTTCCCATTCGGGTCGCTGTGGAAGCGGTGGCCCGCCGCGGTGTGCCCCAGTGGCTCGAGGTGGACAAGGAGAAACTGATGGGGACGGTGAAGTCACTTCCAGCACGGGAAGACCTGACCATGCCCATTCAGGAGCAGCTCATCGTTGAGCACTATTCCAAGTAACCCCCACGGCTAGACGACCCGACGGCCAAGAAGGGGACCTCAGACAAGGGGAACCGAAATGGAGAGGAATTGGCGGGAGCTGATCAAGCCGAAACGGCTCGAAAGGGATGAAGGTTCCTATTCGAGGTTCTACGGGAAATTTTCGTGCGAACCTCTCGAGAGGGGATTTGGGATCACTCTGGGTAACGCCCTCAGGCGAGTCCTTCTCTCCTCGGTGCAAGGCGCGGCAATCACCTCAGTGCAGATCGATGGTGTCCTTCACGAATTCTCTTCCGTCCCCGGTGTCCGCGAAGACGTGACCGATATTGTCCTGAACCTGAAAGAGATACGGCTCAGGCTTCACGGAGAAGAACCAAAGACCATCTACGCCGACAAATCTAAAGACGGCCCGTTGACCGCCGCTGATCTCGTCTGTCCTCCCGAGGTGGAAGTGCTCAATCCGGAGGCTCACATCGCATCACTCTCAAAGGAGTCGAGACTCCGGATGGAGATGAAGGTCAGACCCGGCAAAGGCTATGTCCCGGCGGAGCGTAACCGGGAAGAGAACGCGCCAATTGGGGTAATTCCCATGGATGCGACTTTTTCACCGATCCGAAAGGTGAGCTACGTGGTGACCCAGGCTCGAGTAGGACAGATCACCGACTACGACAAGCTCACCCTGGAGATCTGGACCGACGGCAGCGTGGGACCGGACGATGCCCTCGCCTATGCCGCCAAGATCCTCAAGGAGCAGGTCTCTGTTTTCATCAACTTTGAAGAAAAGGTAGACGTGAAGGTGGAGGAAGAGCTCCACGAGGAGACTCCCTTGAACGAGCATCTCTTCCGAACCGTGGAGGAGTTGGAGCTGTCGGTCCGCTCGGCCAACTGTTTGAAGAATGCCAACATTCGTTACATTGGCGAATTGGTTCAGAAGACCGAGGCCGAGATGCTGAAGACCAAGAATTTCGGGCGGAAATCGCTCAACGAGATCAAGGAGATTCTGACCGAGATGAACCTGTCGCTGGGGATGAAGC
>JAGFXI010000063.1 GCA_017861095.1 Deltaproteobacteria bacterium
GTTAAAGTACCCAGAAAGGTTTCTCACCATGTTTCATGCCCATTCATCAGTAGCTGCCAAGGCAGTTGAAGTCGGACTTAAGGCGGTTCTCACAGCGATTGCAGCTTGGCAAGACAAAGGCGCGATGTTCTTTCCTCTTCGTCGCTAACTACGCCCGTTTGTCCTCGCGCAAACAAAGATCATCAACGCAAATCAGCGCCAGAAAATCACGTGTTGACAAAGATCTTCTGGCTCGCTATACGTCTTTTCTGGAAGCTGCCGCGGACCGCTGCCGGGAAGATACAATTGACTAGGCGGATCTAATCAAGAAGGTAGCTGAGGTAACAAGCAAGAAAAAGGATGCCGATGCCGCGGCAAAGTGTGTTCTTCCACTGCTTATCGCGCATGCTTGGGCTCGAAGTGTTCACAGCCACGACATACTGGCTCGGCATCACCGGGTAAGGATATGGAACTCGGCCCGACAGGAGGGTCGGCG
The DNA here is from genome assembly GCA_017861095.1 of Deltaproteobacteria bacterium. Taxonomy (GTDB): domain Bacteria; phylum Desulfobacterota; class Syntrophobacteria; order BM002; family BM002; genus JAGFXI01. The sequence goes on from JAGFXI010000063.1 coordinate 476, forward strand.
AGCAAGCGCTCCAAACGGCTACAGTCCGGGTAATGCCTGCAGTCATCAGGGCCTCGGCTCACGTTGCCGTGGCTGTCACGAGCCGTGCCCTTTGCGGGGAGATGACGCCTTTGCCGTTGAACATCCACAGAATTGCCGTCCTCCATTTATAGCCGCGGAAAGTTTTTGTGGAGTTCGCCGATATACGCTGCGGCTCGCTCCAACTCATCGGTGAGATGCTGGATCTGATCAATGGACTCGACCCGGACTGCGAGCTCCTCGAGATGGAAGGGTTTGGTGACAGAATCGTCGGCCCCGGCATCGAAGGCCTCCAGCACTCGTTCTCGATAAGCAGTCGTTACGAGTACGGGGATATGCGAAGTTTTCTCGTGGCCCTTCAGTGCCCTGCAAGTGTCTATGCCGTCTAACCCGGGCATCTTGACGTCGAGGAGGATCACTCCTCGATTATCTCTTTGCGCAATCATCAGGCTCTCGTCTTCGGAGGCGGCGAGGACGACCCGGTCATCCTCTCGGGTGAGGAACTCGGAGACAACCTGTCGTATCTCCTCTTCGTCGTCGACCACCAGAATCTTTGGCACCATGACTATTCGTTTCCTCGGTGGAGACGCAGCTCGCATTATGCAAGAACCACCTACTGCGACCGCGGATATGGCCGTCCTTCCGGGCCTCCTGGGGTCTCGAGCCTTCCGACGCACTAGAAAAGTACGCATCAGGTCCGAGTCCCGCGGTATCGCGGGACGGTTGCCCGGTGGCACGACCATCTCCACGATCTCGCGACGGAGTCTTGTTCACAATGCGGGCCAGGTTGCCTCTTCCTCTATGCTTCCCGCGCGCGCCGGAAAAGTAAGGAAAGGTGGCGCACCGAAACGACATCGCTCTCGGCGAGAGGGCGCGCCCCTGATTCCCGACCCCGGTGCCGTGGGACTGCAAGACCTGGGCCACGATTAGCAACTCGCGAGTCCCGGGAGTTGCCACAGGTGCACGCGGTTTGACTGGCACTGATCTTGCTGTTCATATGTGTCACGCGAAAGAAAATACTGTATCATCCTCAACCGCGGCTAAACCAAGAGGGCAGAAGGGTAGGGGTGGTGGGGTTTGCGCAAGGCGGCGGGACTTGTTGGCTTGTCGTCCTGGAACGCGGTAGTATAGGACGACCGAAGGGTCCACACCGCGTTGATGACACCAACTTGCGAGGCTGAGCCATGGAGAGAAGAGTTGTGAAACCTGATCCCATTAGGAGGCATGATGTCTTGGAGAGTAAGGGTTTCCCGGGACTACGGGGTTGGCTGTCTTGTTTGGCCTTGACCCTTACCCTTGCCCTCTCCGGGACGAGTTATGGAGCCCGTCAGGTGAGTCTCTATGTGTCGGACACGACACTGGAGGCCAACTTGTGGAGCCGTATCGATTCCGACCAGCGCATCATTGCCATGCTCCGACCGGGCACCCAGGTAACGGTGCTCAGGGAGGAGAGAGGTTGGGCGGAGGTGACGCTCCAGGATGGTCGTCGAGGCTGGATCCTCAAGCGGTATATCTCGGACAGACTCCCGTGGATGGTGACGGCGCAGCAGCTGGAGGGGGAGAATCAGAAGCTCCGAGAGCACCTGAAAGGCCTTGGCGGCAATCAGCAGGAGTTGAGCCAGGAGACCGAGCGGTTGAAAAAGGAGGTGGAGGAGACGAGAAAGAGGGCGGAGGAGATGGAGGGTGCATATCGCGACACCAAGCTATCCGGACAGCTTCGCTGGTTTCTCAGCGGTGCTGGCGTTGTGCTCGTCGGCTGGCTACTCGGGTACTGGATGGGCCGAACGCGACGGCGTCGCTCGTCGGGGCTGTACCGATGATAAGCTCGTGGCCGTCCCTTACGGGATCGTCGAACCTCCTAGGGAACGCCTTTCATGACAAGTCACTTGGTTCTCCATGAGATCAGCACGGGGAAGAATTTCACCTTCCAGCTCCCCTGTATCATCGGCCGGAGCGGTGATGCCGACTTGACCTTCTCTGACTCCGCCATTTCCCAGCGTCATGCCCGCATTGAGGAGTCCCGCGGGGAGATCTGGATCGAAGACCTGAAGAGTGCCAACGGCGTATACGTGAACGGTCAGAGAATTGTGGAGAAGACCCTCTTGAAGTCAGGCGACTTGATTCAAATGGGGCGGAGTCACTTTCAGCTCGCCGCGGGGCTCAGGCAGATGGCGCAGCAAACCCTTGTTCTCGACTCTCTCGACTTCAAGCTCGGGTCGACCCTGGATCACGAGAGACTGCGACTACTCTACGAAATCACCACCGATCTCTCTGAAAACCTTGACCTGCCGCTTCTCGCCCGAAAGACCTTCGCGCGACTCAGGGAGATCTTTCAGCAAGACCGCAGTTGCCTTGCCATATTCCAGGATGACGGCAGTTTCGAGCCCATTCTCGTTGAGCCGGCGGTGCCGTCTTTCCCGATCAGCACGAGCATCACCGATAGAGTCTTGCAGAACGGTGAGTCTCTTCTGCTTGAGGATGCCTTGACCGATACCTCCTTTCGGGAGCAGGAGAGCAGAGTGGCCCTGAGGATACGGTCTACCCTTTGCGTTCCGTTGATCTATCACAACCAGATCCACGGTCTCATCTATCTGGGGCGGAATGTAGTTGGCGCGTACCATCGTGACGATCTCGAACTGCTGCGAACCATCGGCTTCATCCTCGGTCCCCTCATCGAGAACGCCAGGCTCTGGTCCGAACTCAAGAACCACTACGCCAATGCCATGGACACGCTGAGGGAAACCCAGAGACGATTGATTGCCGTGGAGCGGATGGCGGCGTACGTGCGCCTGGCCCAGGCGATGGCCCACGAAATCAGAAATCCGCTGACGGCGATCGGTGGGTTGGTGCGAAGGATGACTCAGCCGGAGGTTGACCGGTCCAAGGCACGGAAAGTCGTCGGCCTGGTGGAGAGGGTGGAGACAATTCTCACCGAGGTGGACACCTTTGTGAAGCTTCCGTCGCCGACGTTGAAACTGGAACGAGTGGACCATCTCATCCAGGAGGTGATTGACGGTCATGCTCGGGAGGTATCGCCGTCCGGTTTTCGGCCATCGCTCAACGTGCACACCGCTCACCTTATGATGCCCGTGGACGCGGGGCAGTTCAAGAAAAGCATATCCCTGATTTTCAACGAGCTTCACTCCAGTGTGCCTCAGGGTTCCGACGTCGCTATATCTCTGCGGGACTCGGAGCATGAGATCGAGATTGCCATCGGCGGGGTGGAAAGGCCCGGGCGCCTGTGTGACGCCTTCGCCCCCGAACTGGCGAGCAAGCCATGGAGCTCGGGACTCTTCCTCACGATGGCTCACAAGATCATCGCTGATCACCGGGGCAAACTCCTCCTCGACCCGGCAGGACATTCACTGCTGCCCATGGTAATCAGGATGCCGAGAACAATTCTCCCATGAGAAATGCTCACCCGCTTCCAAGTCGGACAAGGACAAGAGCGCCTGCCCATAGAACAGCGCTCGAGAGGGTTCCGTGATCGGCATAGAAAACCTCCACAGGGTCTTGAAGCGGCACATCTGGGACGTGCACCTCAATGCCGCGTCCCGGTGGAAGGCCGTCCCCCTGAGGTCCGCCCGGATATGCTACGCGGTCATCCGCGACCTGGCGAATGGACAGCTCACCCTGAGGGCCACCAGCCTGGTCTACACCACCCTCCTCGCTCTCGTACCCCTGCTTGCTGTGAGCTTCTCTGTTCTGAAAGGGTTCGGGGTCCACAACCAGATCGAGCCTCTGCTGCTGAATTTTCTGAAACCTCTTGGAGACAACGGCCTGGAGTTGAGCGGCCGGATTATCGGCTTTGTGAACAACATGAAGGTGAAAGTCCTCGGTTATCTCGGCCTCGGCCTTCTCATGTACACCGTGACCTCCATGATTCAGAAGATGGAAAGCGCATTCAACTACATCTGGCATGTGAGGCAGAGCCGGCCCTTTGCCCAGCGGTTCAGCGGCTACCTCAGCGTGATTCTCATCGGCCCTGTGCTCGTGTTCTCGGCCCTCGGCGTCACCGCTTCGCTCATGAGCACCGGCATGGTCAGGAAGTTGCTCGCCATGGAACCGTTCGGCGGGTTGCTCATTGCCGCGACCAAGCTTCTCCCCTACCTCTTAACCATCGTGGCCTTCGCCATCACCTATTCGCTCGTGCCGAATACCCGCGTCCGCCCCGATGCAGCCCTAATTGGCGCGCTGGTGTCGGGTGTCCTCTGGGAGGCCACCGGCTGGGCTTTTGCCTCCTTTGTCGTGAAATCCACGCAATACACGGCGATTTACTCGGGCTTCGCCATTGTCATCACCTTCATGATCTGGCTGTATCTGAGTTGGTTGATCTTGCTGGTGGGGGCAAGCGTCGCCTTTTACTATCAACAGCCCGAGATTTTTCAGACCGATGCGCGGGAGATGAGACTGGCCAACCGGCAGGTGGAGCGGCTTGCCTTGCTGGTGATGCAGCTCATAGGCTGGAATTACTACCATGAGCGCCCCCCGTGGACGTTGACGGGCCTGGCGAAACGTCTCCAAGTGCCGTGGGAAGTGCTCGGCCCTGTGGCGGAGGCGCTGGAGCGCCACGGACTCTTGACCCAAACCGCGGCGGAGCCCCCGACCTATCTCCCGGCTCGGCCTCTGGATGCCACCGAGGTCATCGAGGTGCTTCGGGCAGTCCGGCAGGACCAGGGCGACTCCCTTTTTGTCAACGGCGGCATCCCGGGTGAGGATGCAGTGCAAGATGTCGTCGAGGAGGTGGATGAGGCGATGGCCGCAACCCTTCGCGGCCAGACGCTGAAGGAGCTCTCTCTTGCCATGCCTGCACCCTCGGAGAGCGAGAGGGTTTTGTGAAGACCTGGCAATCTCGTCCCAACCGGCCCGAAGACCCAGATTCTCTCCCAGCGGGAGCCTGTCAATCGCCTGCGTTGACGCGGGTGCTCCTGCCCAAACACTCGAGCACAGATACTCTCCGGCACCCGGCTCAACGACAGCTCCACTACTCTGGGTCGCGTCTGGCTTGCGCGAGGATCGTTCTTGAGAAACCGCCAGGAGCCGGCCCGACCAGCTTTTCCAGACCCGCAAAAAAAATCGCGATAGATTTTCGCCTTTACGCGGTATAATAACCTCTACGTATTTTCCCGAGGACCCTCTCTGATATCCGGCGCACTTGGCAGGAGGTCGATGCCTTCAAAACGTGTTGAAGTCCCGACGGGGCAAAACCCGTGTGAGGGTGTGTCGCGGAGGGATCACTCGAGGGGTTCTGAACGCGGAGGGGTACCGCAAGCCTGACCTCGAAAGTGTGTGGCCTGCCGCTGAGGATCGCTGCGCCCCGGCGGTGGGTACCCTGGGCAGGTGACTTTCTCACCTGCTCTCTCTGATCGGTGGAAGCTCAGGATTTCATGGAAGCCAGAGAACGTCGACGGAGCACCCGGTTACACCGCCAGTTTGCTGCTCACATCCGTTGCCAAACAGGTGTTCGGGCTGACGGGGAAAGCGAGAACCTCAGCCAGGGCGGAGCCTTCATCAGCGTAGAGCACTGGGATCTCTTCAAGGCTCGTGACAAGATCATCATCACCTTTTTGCTGCCTCCGGAATTCACCGGCCAAGATCGGGCGATCGGGCTTCAGGGCGAAGCGGTAGTTACCAGGGTTGATACGCTGCGCCAGGGTGTGGGAATAGAGTTTCTCAGGAGTTTCAGACAGCTGGAGCAGGTGAGCGTCGCCGACATATCTGAGAGGACCGGGGAGGATACGGTCGCCTATTACGTCTCCAAGTTCGGCACTGTCCTGGAGGGCGAGTTTGTCGCCCGCCATCCCCATGGTTTCCTTGTCGAGTATTCCCGGCGGCTGTTCGACAGGGACGTCATCCTGCAGCTCGATACGCAGCGGTTGAGTGGGAGAGAGTTCCTTGAACGAAACGAGGTTTCCCGGGAAGATCTGGTCGCGGGAAAGGTGTTTGAGCTGAAAAAGAAGAGCCCTGCCGTCGATCCCGACAAGGTAACAGTGGGGCGCTTGCCGACGAGCGATCTTGTGTTCCCGAACAAACTGGTATCCCGACAGCATGCCTATTTTGTAGCCCCGCCGACTGGCGAGAAATGTCTCCTGGTCGATATGGACTCGATGAACGGAACCTTCGTCAACACAAGGAAGCTCAGGCCGAACGACCCGTATCAGCTGTCGGCGGGTGATGAAATTCTGTTCGGCTACGAAGTGCGAATGGTCTACTTTTCCTCCCGTGCCTTCTGCAGGTTTCTTCGCCAGACCGCGGGATATCAACTCCCGTGAGATGCATTGCGGACCCCTTCTCCATCCCCGCCGTCTCAAAAGGTCCCCCTGATTTCGCAGCCATCTTGCTCGAAACCTTCCCCCGAGACCGAAACTGATTGATTTCCGGGCGCAGGGCTTATTCCTCCTGAGAGGACGGTTTCCCGGGCTCCGTGGGAGGGCAGGGGAGAGGAACGGTCGGCATGGGGAGACTGAGTGCCAAGGAGACGAAAAGAAGGATAGGCTGCGAGACGAACGCCTCAAGGGCGAGGCGAAGGATACCCGGAGGTATCACTTCGTACATTCGCCGGGAGGACTCGGTCTCACAGCTGCCAGAAGCCCACAACGGGTTTTATTCTTCTCAACTCGTTCGGCTGCAGTCCACGGGGGACGTAGCTCGGCCCGAAGGACTGGGCGAAGCGGTACCGGGCGCAGCCCCCTTTGTCTCCGTGACAGTACTTCTGGAGGAGTTCGAACTCCTGGGACCTCGGGTCCATTTCCCTCGAATAAAACCAGCATTGTCCGGCTATTTCACAGCGAGCCATGGTCGTGCCTCCTCTAAACCACGGGTGCCGAATTGGCGCCCCCGACCCTGGAGAGAGCAAGGCGCATGCCAGCGAGGGGCGTGGGCAACCCCCCGGGGAAGGGCTCCCCGCAGTGGCGTGCTCCCTGCTGGACTGGATGAGTTTTGGCGTGGTAGTATGCGTTATTTATGGGGCGACGGAGCTGCTAGGACGATGGCGGGCGCAGGGCAACGGAGCGTTGAGCGGGTTGGGGATGAAGCGGCCCTTTTTCTCAGAGGCAAGCCAAGTCCGGGGCGCTCAGATGGCGACGGAAGCCCTGAGGCGCAGCCGGTCCTGGGTTACATCCTGAAGGGTTACCCCCGCATATCGGAAACCTTCATCTCCAACGAGATCCTTCTTCTCGAGCAGCTCGGTTTCTCCCTCTCCGTTTTCTCCATGCGCCAGCCCCGGGAGAGCTTTACCCACCGGAGTGTCGCGGAGATCAAAGCCAGGGCGGCTTACCTGCCGGAGACACTCATTCTTCATCTGCCGCGGCTCCTCTACCACAACGCCTTACTCGCAGGATCCCGCCCCGATGGCTACCGGCGGGCTTTTCGCGTCATGGTCCGGCGCCTCCGCCGGAGCCGAACGATCGCCACCTTTCGCCACCTGCTCCAGGCCGGATACCTCGTCCACGCCCTCCTTCCCGGGACGGGGGTAAGGCACCTCCATGCCCACTTCGCCCATTCGCCTACCTCGGTGGCCTTTTTTGCCAGTCAGCTGAGCGGCCTTCCTTTCAGCTTCACCGCTCATGCCAAAGATATTTACATTAGCGATCCTGCCCAGCTGCGGGAAAAAGCCCAGTTTGCCCGATTCATCGTGACTTGCACCGAGCGGAACCGCCAGTATCTCACCGAGCTGGCACCGCCCACCACGCCCATCCACTGCATCTACCACGGGATCAACGTGGAGCTCTTCACCGGGCCCGCCACCCAGGCTCAGCCGAGGCCCCCATTCCGCATCCTGACCGTTGCCCGGCTGGTGGAGAAAAAGGGTCTTCCCACCGTTTTCCGAGCACTCCGCCTGCTCCTGGACCAGGGCCATCTCATCAGCTACTGCCTCATCGGCGACGGGGAGGACCGGCAACCGACCCTCGATCTCTTGGAGCGACTCGGCGTCGGCCAGGTGACGGAATGGCTGGGAACTCAGCCCCATGAGGTGGTCCTAGACGAATACCGGAAGGCGGACCTCTTCGTACTCGGCTGTCAGGTGGCGCGGGATGGCGACCGGGATGGGCTCCCCAATGTTTTTCTCGAGAGCATGGCCATGGGCGTGCCGGTGGTGGCCACCAAGGTGTGGGCCATTCCCGAGCTCGTGGAGGACGGCCGGAGCGGGCTCCTCGTGCCGCCCGAGGACCCCGGAGCGATGGCAGCGGCTATGGTTCACCTGCTCACTGACATGAGCCTGCGTCGGCGGGTCATCGCTGGAGCCCACGACCGGGTCCGCAACGACTTCGACAACCGCCGATTGATCGGGAAGCTCGGCGCCCTGTTTGA
>JAGFXI010000064.1 GCA_017861095.1 Deltaproteobacteria bacterium
CCTTGCCACCGCCCCCTCCCAGCTCGTTCATTCCTATGCCGGCATCCGGCGGATGGCCGGGGACCTGCGCCGGGTAGTGGAACTCCTGGATATGGGCATTAACCCTGAGCGGCTGGAAGTGGAAATCAAGAGCCAGGAGCCGCCCTGGCTGACGAAGAAGAGTTAGCGGTTGTGTCCCTGTCGCGGAGCCCTTCGGGGGCGGACGACCTCGCCTCCGGCGCAGGCCTGCTCCGCAAGGGTGATCCAACCTGCCATCTGAGGGAGCGAGCGGCCATGACCAGGTGCGTGAGCAAGACCTGTCCCCTTATCCGGCAGGGCTACAAGCCTGGGAGCTGCCAGGTGGAGATGGGGGCCGATTTCCTGCCCGCCTGCGAGGCGACCCTCCGCTTCGAGGATGGGCGCTGGGAGCGACTGATTGCGAGTACCCATCTGTCGCGGCCGGAAAACTACTTCTCCATCTACCAGTCCGGCTGCAACTTTTCCTGTCGTAAGTGCCACTCCTGGTACTTCAGCAAGGTGGCAAAGGGTGAATGGCTCACTCCTCTCGATATCGTCGAGGCGGCGCGAGCCTATGAGAAGGAGGTGACGCTGGTGGAGCCGCGAGAGCGGGCAACCGCCTGGCATGCCCACGAGACCTGTCACTGCTGCGGCGCCTGTGTCCTCACCGGCGAGCGATCCCCTCGCTGTCCGGGGATTCTCGAGCCGGGTCAGATCACCCTGAGTCCCCAAGGATTTGGTCCGGCGCGGAACATCGTGGCCTTCACCGGCGGTGATCTCACCTGCCGCCCCGGCTTCTACGCCAAGTGCGCCGAGCTCATCAAGACCGAGACGCGCCTGTGGTTCCTCCTCGAGACTAACGGCTACGGGCTGACACCGGCCCACCTAGATCTGTACCAGACGAGCGGAGTGGACGCGTTCTGGCTCGATATCAAGGCTGAGAACCCGGAGCGACACCGCTGGCTCACCGGGTGCGACAACGAATGGATTCTCCGACTGCCCCAGGAGATGCGAGAGCGCGGCTTTGTCGTCGAGGTACTCTCCCTGTATATTCCAGGGGTCGTTGAAGCCGAGGAACTGGGCCGGATCGCGGTGCTCCTCGCGGCGGTTGACCCCCAAATACCGTTTACCGTGCTGGCCTTCTTCCCCGAATACCAGATGCGAGACACCCGGCCTCCTAACGTAAAGGAAATGATTCGGGCCTATGAAGGGGCGAAAGAGGCCGGTCTCACCCAGGTGAGACTCGGCAACCTGGGGATCTTCGCCAGAGGAGCGGAAGACTTCCGTCTCCTTGAGGAACGGGTGGACAGAAGGGCCTATTGATGCAGATGGGCTAGCCTGTGGAAATCGCGGAATAAATCTTGCGTTTGGAGAAACATCCCGGTTAGAATCCACTGGCTGGCCGCGTGGATGTGAACATGGGTGGAAGAGGTGGCTCCGGATGCGCCTTGCCTTCTCGTCCCGGGCACCCTTCGGGGCTTGTCCCGAAACCCTTCGGGGGGAAGCCACCCTGCCTCTGGTAGCGGCCTCGCTTTTGGTCATGGAGGGGTTTTTCGAGCACTCGCAGCGGATGTCGGCAGCCGGATGAAGATCCCCAGACGGAAGACCAGACAGATTCGGGTGGGAAACGTCCCGGTCGGCGGTGGTGAACCGATCGTGGTGCAATCCATGTGCAACACCGACACCCGGGATGTGGGAGCTACGCTCGCCCAGATCGGTCGTCTCGCCGAGGCTGGCTGTGAGCTCGTCCGACTCGCCGTGCTCGACCAGAGGGCGGTCAAGGCGCTCGAGGCGATCAAGGGGGAGTCGCCTATCCCCATCATCGCCGACATCCACTTTGATCATCGCCTTGCCCTCGGCTCCCTTGCTGCCGGGGTAGACGGTTTGCGCCTGAATCCGGGGAACATTGGCGGCGAGCGCGCGGTGAGCCGCGTGGTGCGGGCAGCGGCGGAGCGCCGGGTTCCAATCCGGATCGGCGTAAACTCAGGCTCTCTGGACAAGGATCTCCTCAGTCAGTACGGCGGCGCCACGCCGGAGGCTATGGTGGAGAGTGCCCTTCGCCAGATTCGCCTCCTGGAATCCCTGAGCTTCCACGAGATCAAGATCTCGCTCAAGTCCTCCCGTGTCCTGGACATGGTGGCGGCGTACCGAATCCTCGCCGACACCGTGGACTACCCGCTCCACCTCGGCGTTACCGAGGCGGGAACCCTGGTGAGCGGGACGGTCAAGTCGGCCCTCGGTATCGGCATCCTGCTGGCCGAGGGCATCGGGGATACGGTGCGCGTCTCCCTCACCAGCGATCCCACCGACGAGGTGCGGGTGGCCTATGAGATCCTCCGGGCTCTCGGGCTCAGGGAGCGAGGTATCGAGGTAATCTCCTGTCCCACCTGCGGCCGGTGCGAGATCGACCTTATCGGCTTGGCCCAGGCGCTGGAAGGTCGCCTGCTCAAGGTGAAGACCCCCCTCAAAGTGGCCATCATGGGCTGTGTGGTGAATGGCCCGGGAGAAGCAAGAGACGCCGACGTGGGCATCGCCGGCGGCAGAGGGCAGGGGATTCTCTTTCGGAAAGGCGAGGTCATCGACAAGGTGCCCGAGGACGAGCTCATGCCCCGTCTGCTGAAGGAGATCTCGCTTTTGCTCGGTGAGGAGGTCTAGCCAAGACCGGCCGGCGGCGGGCAGAGAGCAGCAGGCAGTAGGCAACTGGCAGCAAGACCGAGCCGGGTTCAGAAAGCCGCCCTCCGGATCTCAAGGAGAAAGGCCCGAGGTGACATGGAGGGTCGGTCTCAGCACGGGCCGAGAGATGGCAAGAAGCAGCGAGCAGTGAAGGGTCACCTACAACGAATAACGTATCCCTTTCCTCCCGACGTAAACGACTCGAATACCGACGTGAGGGCGACGGCATGAAGAAAGGCATCACGAGACGAGATGAGGATTTTTCCCGTTGGTACACCGATGTCATCGCCGGGGCCCGCCTGGCGGATTATGCCCCGGTCAAGGGCTGCATGGTGATCAGGCCCAACGGCTATGCGCTCTGGGAGCGAATGCAGTCCTGCTTGGACCGGATGTTCAAGGAGACGGGCCACGAGAACGCCTACTTCCCCCTTCTCATTCCTGAGAGCTTCCTGCACAAGGAGGCCGAGCATGTGGAGGGATTCGCGCCGGAATGCGCGGTGGTGACCCATGGCGGCGGCAAGCAGCTCGAGGAGCGCCTGGTGATCCGGCCCACGTCGGAGACCATCATCTGGGCCATGTACAAGAAATGGATCATGTCCTACCGGGATCTGCCGATCCTCATCAACCAGTGGTGCAACGTGCTGCGCTGGGAGCTGCGGACCCGCCTCTTTCTCCGGACTACGGAATTTCTCTGGCAAGAAGGTCACACCGCCCATGCGAGCGCCGGGGAGGCCGAGGAAGAGACCTTGCGAATCCTGGACATCTACCGCACCTTCGCTGAAGACTACAGTGCCATCCCCGTGGTGCCCGGCAGGAAGAGCGAACGGGAGAAGTTCGCCGGAGCGGTCCACACCTACACTATCGAGGCCCTAATGCAGGACGGCAAGGCCTTGCAGGCCGGGACCTCGCACTTCCTGGGGCAGAATTTCGCCAAGGCCTTCGACGTCACCTTCCAGAACCGGCAGGGGGAGCAGGAGCTGGTCTGGGCCACAAGCTGGGGGATGAGTACGCGGATGATCGGCGCCCTCATCATGACCCACGGGGACGACCAGGGCCTCATTCTCCCGCCCCGACTGGCACCGACAGCGGTGGTTTTCATCCCCATCTTCAAGGGCCAGACCGGCCATGCCGAGGTCCTACAGTACGTCGCGCAACTTGCCGCTTCCCTCGGGAAAGAGATTCCCCACCGCGTCGACGCGCGGGAGGAGTATACCCCCGGGTGGAAGTTCAACGAGTGGGAACGTGCCGGCGTGCCCATTCGGGTGGAAGTGGGACCGCGAGACGTCCAGCGGGGTGAGGCGGTGCTGGTGCGGCGGGACACGGGAGAGAAGATCACAGTTTCGGAGGAGGGCTTGAAGGACCGAGTGGCGGAACTCCTTGACGACATCCAGCGCTCTCTCTACGAGCGAGCCGGCCGCTTCCGAGAGGAGCACAGCCACGTGGTGGACGACTATGAGGTGTTCAAGGAGTTGATCGCCGACGAGGGCGGCTTTGTCCGCTCCTTCTGGTGCGGCGCCGGCGTATGCGAGGATCAGATCAAACAAGAGACCATGGCAACCATCCGGTGCATCCCCCTCGAGGACGGGGGGGAGGAGGGCCGGTGCGTCCGCTGCAACAAGAAGGCTCACGGCCGAGTGTATTTCGCCAAGGCGTATTGAGGCTAAGGGCGACGCGGGCGGATAACAAATTCCGTATAACGAATAACGTATAACTTTACCCCCCCATGATCCGCCTGAACGACATCATTGACTGGGTGCTCTCCTATCATCCCGAGGCTGAGATCACCCTCATCGAGAAGGCCTACGTCTTTTCCGCCAAGGCCCACGCCGGTCAGGTGCGTTTGTCCGGAGAGCCCTATCTCATGCATCCCCTGGAGGTGGCCGGCATCCTCGCCCAGATGAGGCTCGATATCTACAGCGTTGCCTCCGGTCTCCTTCACGATACCCTGGAGGACACTCGGACGAACGTGGATGAGCTTCGTCGGCTTTTTGGCGACGAGGTGAGCCAGATCGTGAATGGGGTGACCAAGATCGGTAAGTTCGAGTTCAGCAGCACCGAGGAGCGCCAGGCCGAGAACATGAGGAAGATGATCATGGCCATGGCCAACGACATTCGGGTGATCCTCGTCAAACTGGCCGATCGCCTGCACAACATGCGCACCCTCTCCTTCCAGATTCCAGAAAAGCGCCGTGTCATCGCTCAGGAAACCCAGGACATCTACGCGCCCCTCGCCGGACGACTCGGGATCGACTGGATCAGGACCGAACTCGAGGATCTGTCCTTCTCCCATATTCAGCCGGAGACCTACGAAGAAATCCTTCGCGGGCTGGCAAAGAACGAGAAGGAACGGGAGCGCTACATCCGGGAGGTGATTGGCATCCTTCAGGGAAAGCTGAGAGAGTTCGGCCTGGAGGGGCGAGTCAGCGGCCGCCCCAAGCATATCTACAGCATCTACAAGAAGATGATCCGGCAGAACGTCGACCTGGATGACATCTATGACATCATCGCCTTCCGGATCATCCTCAGCAGCATCCGCGAATGCTATGGAGCCCTGGGCATGATCCACTCCATCTGGAAGCCGATTCCGGGGCGTTTCAAGGACTACATCGGCATGCCCAAGGCGAACATGTACCAGTCCCTTCACACCACCGTCGTGGGTCCCCACGGCGAGCGAGTGGAGATTCAGATCCGCACCGACGACATGGATCGGATCGCCAAGGAAGGGATCGCCGCCCACTGGGTGTACAAAGAGGGAGGAGCCGTCCAGGAGAGCGACAGCAAGCGGTTCTCTTGGCTGCGCCAGCTCCTGGAATGGCAAAAGGATCTCAAGGATCCCCGGGAATTTCTCGAGACCGTAAGGGTTGATCTGTTTCCGGATGACGTCTACGTCTTCACCCCCAAGGGCGAGGTGAAGTCCTTTCCTCGCGGTGCCACCCCCATCGACTTTGCCTACAGCGTCCACAGCGCGGTCGGGGATCGTTGCACCGGCGCCAAGGTGAACGGCAAACTCGTTCCCCTGAAGTACGAGCTTAATAACGGCGACATCGTGGAGATCCTCACCTCGCCGAACCATGTGCCCAGTAAGGACTGGCTGAAGATCGTCAGGACCTCACGGGCTCGCACCCGGATCCGCCATTGGATCAAGACGGAGGAGCGGGAACGAAGCATCGCTCTCGGCCGGGAGCTTTGCGACCGAGAGTTCCGCAAGCACGGCCTAAGCTTCTCCAAGTACCTCAACTCGGAGACCATGGAGGAGGTCGCCCAGTCCTTCTCGTTCCAGAAGGTAGAGGATCTTCTGGCGAGCATCGGCTACGGGAAGGTCTCGGCTCTCCAGGCGGTGGGCAAGTTCACCACCCTTCGGGAGCCTGAGGCGGAGGAAACCGAAGGAACAAAAGACGTCCCGCCGGAGCGAGTGGAGCGCAAAGAGCGGGCCGGCCCCCGAGGCGGTGTCAACGTGAAGGGTGTGCCCGACATCATGGTCCGTTTCGCCAAGTGCTGCAACCCCTTACCTGGGGAGCAGATCGTGGGCTATATCACCCGGGGGCGCGGCGTCTCAGTTCATCGGGTCGACTGCGCCAGCCTCCTCGCCAGCGGCTTTGAACGGCGGATCGACGTGGAATGGGACAAGGTGAACGGAGAGGTGCACCCGGTGGGTCTGGTGGTGGTGTGCGCCAATGTCAAGGGCATGCTGGCGGCTATCAGTGGCACTCTGAGCAATCTTGACATCAACATCTTGGAGGCGAATATCAGGACCCGGCTGGACAATCGCTCCGAGTGCAAGTTCGTCGTCGAGGTTCACGACTCTGAGCACCTAAATCGGGCTGTAGCCGCAGTACGGAAGATCAAGGACGTCCTCGAAGTCTATCGCTCGTCCACGCTCGAGATTCACTAGCAGGAGGCTGAAAAACTCCTCAACCGGGGGTCACCATGTATAGGTACGCAGGGCAGACCTGAGCGGGGCCGGTCGGTTCCGCAAGGCCACGCCACGGCGTGGTCGCGCCATGAATAAGGTTGTGGTGTTCCGGCCCGCCTGCAGAGCGGTGGTGCAAGGTTCGGCAGGCCTTCCGCCAGGCCAGAGAGGTAAAAGGATGCTCCACATACGCCTTGCTTTACCGACTAGCCCGGCGCACGTGGCAGTCTCCTCCGACATCATGAAAAAGAGTTTTTCAGCAACCTGCTAATAATGACAGCGCGCGAATGAGGTGCAGCATGAAGGGCCCGCCAGCAGAGATCCTGGCCGGGGACAAGTTCCTCACTGGCGGTAGCGGTAAGGTGGGGTCAGACGGCTTTCTGGACCTTGCCGGCGCGTAGGCAGCGCGTACAGATACGGACCTGCTTCACCGTTCCCTGGTCGAGGGCGCGGACCCGCTGCAGGTTCGGATACCACCTGCGTCTCGTCTTGTTGTTGGCATGGCTCACATTGTTACCGAGCCGAGGACGTTTTCCGCAGATTTCGCACGCTTTTGCCATCTCTTCCACCTCCGGTGACCGTCTCGCCCAGCCAATCTCCGGCCAGGGCGGCAGTAAACAAATTTTCTAACACATCCCTCCTGGCTTGACAAGGGGAAAGATTGGGAGGGGCTCGCGTGTCCGTGGCATCCCTGTGCAGGACGAGGGCTGGTCAAAGGTGCGTTTCAGAATCGTCGAAAAGGGGGAATAACCGGTCTTGGGCTTTGGGCAATAACGGCGGCGTGCCGCGTTAGCCGATGACAACGGGCGGCTGGTCCTCGTTCCGGTTGTGGATAGAGCCGATGCGGTAGGCTGTTTGGCCGAGGCCGTGCAGCAATTCGAAGATATCGGCCATGGTGGCCGCAGGCACGATGAGGACGAAGCCGATCCCGGTATTGAACACCCGGTACATCTCTGGATCGGGGATCTTTCCCCGCTCTTGGAGGAACCGGAAGATGGGGGGCGCCTCCCAGCTTCCCTTCTCGATCCGAGCCTGGCAGGCGCCGGGCAGGGCCCGGGCGACCTTGTCGTACAAGCCGCCGCCGGTGATGTGGGCCATGCCGGAGATCCGAAAGTCCCGGAGGATAACCTGCACCACCTCCGAATAGATCCGGGTCGGTCTCAGGAGCTCCTCCGCCACGGTGCGGCCGCACTCCGGAATGACGTCGTCCGGCTCCAGACCGAGTTCCTGGAATATGATTCGACGGACGAGGGAGTAGCCGTTACTGTGGAGACCGTTGGAGGCAAGACCGACGATCTGATCTCCAACCCGAATATCAGAGCCGTCGATGATATGATCTTTCTCGACGATGCCGACGGCGAAGCCCGCCAGGTCGTACTCATTTTCACGGTAGAAATCGGGCATCTCGGCCGTCTCGCCCCCGACGAGGGAGCATCGCGCCTGGCGGCACCCCTCGGCGATGCCGGAGACGATCGTGGTGACGAGATCCAGGTTCATGCGGCCGATAGCCAGATAGTCGAGGAAAAAGAGGGGTCGCGCACCCTGAACTAGGATGTCGTTTACGTTCATGGCCACTAGGTCGATGCCCACCGTAGCGTGGCGATTGGCGAGGAAGGCGACCTTGAGCTTCGTGCCGACGCCGTCTGCAGAGCTCACCAAGACGGGTTTTTCATACTCGAGGTTGGCGAGAGAATAGAGCCCTCCGGACTGCCCGATGGTGCTCATGACCCCAGCGTGAAAGGTTGCCTTGGCAAGAGGCTTGATCCTGGCGACAAGCTCATTGGCGGCGTCAAGGTCCACGCCGGTCTGCTTGTAACGGTCGAGGGCCATCGTGGTTTCTCCGTCTCCAGCACCAAGGTGCGACGGGAGCCGCGGCCGATCGTTCCCTTGTCCCCGGCCCGTCTCCCTACACCCCGGTTTGCTCACCTTTCTCCGCCCTGGCACCAGGCAGAGGGTGAAGATGGGTCCTGCCGTGCCAGCAACACCACGCGCAGCTGACCGGCACGGTAGTTGCAGCCAGAAGGGGAGGAGCGGGAGCGTCGACGCCCTATTCTAGAAAGGGTTTCCCCGGGTGTCAATCGGTTTCCCGGTCAGGGAAAACCTTTTGACAAGCAGGGGACCTTAGAGTAATTTAACTTTTTAACTTGAGGCACGGGGGCAAGGATGCCTGAAGAACTGGTTCAATTTAGTCGGATGCGGCGGCTGCCGCCGTACG